>NZ_JBLFEO010000010.1:0-160249 GCF_047345505.1 Maribacter aquimarinus
TGCCTTTTCCCGAAAGATCCGAAATAGTTCCATAGGATCCAAATTTGGGCCGCTTTTTTTTGATTGTTTTTGGGCTATCCGGCAGTTTGTGGCCCATTGCCATTTAAAACCTGAATAGTTACTAAAATAGTAATAACGTCTATTTTTATGATATTTCAGATCAACATTTCACACGGATTGTGAAATGAAAAATAAAATGGTATTATGGAAAATGGTTTTTTACGGTGCATGCTGCTCGTCTTGATGGTGGGTACCTTGAGTGCCCAGGAAGTGCGCACCATTAGCGGAAAGGTCTCGGATGGTAAGGTCCCTATGGAAAACGTAAGGGTCACGGTCTTTGATACGGACAGGATCGCTTACACGGACAGTGACGGTTTCTACCGGATACAGGTGGATACCGGGGACGAAGTCCAGTTTTCCTCCATCGGTATGAAGACCATTGCCATCAGGGTAGAGGACGTAACCCGCATACTCAACCCCATTATGGTGCCCGATGTCACGGAACTGGACGAGGTCACCGTGACCAAGAGCAAACGTAGGTCCCAGGAAGATTTGGCCCAAGATTACAACACGGACACCGACATCATTAGAACGGCGTTCGGGTACGTCAGTGTTTCCCGGAGTCCGGGCAGGACCCAAATTATGGACTTTAGTGAAACAGTGCCCATAACGCCCTGCATTTTGGATATCTTAAGGAACCGTTGGCCGGGCGTGCGGGTCTTTGGAGATTGTTTTGGTCGCGATAGCGGGGTTACCATCAGGGGATCTTCCACCTTGTTCGGAAACAACAGTCCCGTGTGGGACATTGACGGGCTCATTGTTGCCGAAGTCCCTTTATGGTTGGACCCAAACAACGTAAAGCGGATGGCCGTATTGAGTTCCCTTGTACAAACGATCGCCTATGGGAGCATAGGCGCCAACGGGGTCATCGTGGTCAATACCATTGCCGGAAACGCCCGGCGCAACGTTGTGGAGGATCGTGCCCGGCTGCGCAACAATTTTTATAAGGACAATGCCCTGACGGCAGCGGAACTCAAGGTCAACTGGCCGGAATATAAAAAAGAGCTTTATGCGAGTGCCACTTTGAAAGAGGCCCGGGAGACATTTTCCCGTCTAAAGGCCACGTACGCTTCTTCGCCCTATTTCATCTTGGATGCCCAGCACTATTTTGTTTCGGAGTGGGATCGTGGTGATGTGGCCCAAGAGTTGGTGGATGCCCACTTTGGTGCCTTTGAAGACAATCCCGTGCTGCTCAAGGCCTTGGCCTACCAGTTGGAGGCCCAGAACCAACCTGACGCCGCGCACGAGGTGTACAAGGACATCTTCCTTTTGCGCCCCCACTACGCCCAGAGCTATTTGGATTTGGCCCGGAGCTACCGGGACATTGGCGCCACAAAACAGGCGGCCGGCATCCATGCCCGGTATGCCTACCTACTGGAACAGGGTTTTATGGAAATGGATTCCGTGACCTTTCAGCCCCTTATGGATCGGGAGTTCAACAATCTTTTGGCCTTGGAGAAAACGGCCTTGATGCGTCGTGGCAACCGCAACAAGGTCTATGTGGACGATGGGGAAAGCAACGGCACGCTTCTTGTGTTCGAGTGGAACGACGGTGAGGCGGAGTTTGAACTACAGTTCGTGAACCCGGGAAAACAATACCATGTTTGGAAACATACCTTGGCGGACAATACGGAAGGGATAATAAAAGAAAAGCTGTTTGGCTACAGTATAAAGGATGAGCTGTTGGACGGTTCCCTTCCCGGCACTTGGCAGGTGAACGTGAACTACTTGGGCAACAAAAGCCTCACGCCAACCTACCTTAAGGCCACGGTGTACCAAAATTACGGTACCAAGGCCCAACGCAAGGAAACCAAGGTGCTTAAACTTTCCGTTCGCAACGTGAACACCGAACTTCTAAAAGTACGGAGCACCGCGGGCCTTACCCTTAATTGAGCTTGTACCCTTACGTAATGCGCCCTAAGTTTTGTTTCTTTTTTTTGTTTATCTGCGGTGTTTCCATCCATGCCCAAAAAGAATATAAGGGCAGGGTTTTGGATGTAAAGACCAAAGAACCCCTGGCCTTTGTGAACATAGGTGTGTTGGATAAAGGTCTGGGTACGGTTAGTGATGAAGGTGGGCGCTTCCACTTGGACCTGGATGCTTCCAGGATAGCAGACAATGACCTCATTCAGTTTTCTTTTTTGGGCTATGCTTCCCAAAGCGTGTCGGTTTCAGACGTTCCATTGGACCAAGAGGGTTACGTGGATGTTTTCATGGAACCAGCGCCAATGGAACTGGATGAAGCCGTGGTGAGCAGCTCCCTGCCCGTGCCCATCAGTGAGTCCGTGGGCTATAAGAATTATGGGGAACTTATTTTCGGTTATTGGAAGGATGATAAGGCCTTGGGCGGGGAAATGGCTACCTTGATCAAGGTAAATGAGGCCAAACGCCAACTAAAACAGTTACAGTTTAAAGTGTTTCGCAATCTGGCAGACAGCGTTTTGGTACGGGTTAACTTTTATGGGCCCGATCCCAAGAATGGTGCCCCCGGACAACATCTCAATAGGTCAGGGAAAGAAGTTTTTCAAATCCTTTCCGGTAAAGATAAGGACGTTGTCATAGACCTGACTCCTTTTGACATTTTTGTACATAACGATTTCTTTGTCTCGCTGGAGCTTCTTAAGGTGCACGGAGAGGGCCAATTTGAGCTCGCCTTGGCAGGAGCGGACAATCATAGCCCAACCTACAAGCGGTATGTGAGCCAGGACAAATGGAAGACGTTGGGCGCCATTCCCATAGCCTTGTCGCTACAGACAGACGTGTACGTATCCCAGGCCAAGGCCCAGAGGCATCAGAAGAAAGTGGAAAGGGTCCGGGCCAGAAAACGGATGGTGTCCGGCTTTACCATTCACCGGGGCCAAATGGTGGGCAACGTCAATGTTCTGAACCGTAGAACGGGAGAAAGTGTACAAAGCGATGACCGCGGGCGGTATGAATTGCACGCCAAAAGAAATGACATCCTTTACTTTACCAAGGAAGGTTACCAAAGGTTGTTCGTGGAAATCCAAAAGGAAGATTTTGTAAATGCCCCCATGAAAAAAGAGAACGGAACAAGTCCTTAACGGCAGGAATGCTCCGGGTGCCCCTACTTTAATGTATCCACTGGGCCTTGCCAAGCTCATTTTCATCTTTAGGGTGCACACCCTTTACCCATGGGCAACTACTAGAAATTGCCCGTTTTGGCAAAACGAGGATGGCTCCGGTTATGGCAAACTGGCTCCCTTGGGTCTCCTATAGCATCTGTCGGGTACCTCAACCCTCCGGGCATTGGTCGGCTTGCAGTAATCCGTTGGGACGTCCCCAAAAAAGACCTACACCGAAAAGGGGTTGTGTTATACCGCATTTGGTGTCATGCACGGTCTGAAAACGGTGGCTGGGGGTGTTTTTTGATGGGGAAACGAGCCCCATTGATGGCGTAAGGCCCTAAAACTTGATAAGCAGTGCCGTGGCCTATGCGCTCGATGCCTACAACGCCAATTTGGTCCTGATGAGATTGGAGTGTCCCTTGGCAATGATCCTACTTTTGTCATGGTTCCAAACCGTGCACTGGGCGTTCATGATCTGTTTACCCTTCTTTACAATTTCCGCTTCGGCCAAAAGGGTGTCCCCTGCCTTGGCCGTGGAGAAATAGTCCACCGCCAAGTTTACCGTGGTGTAGGCATTGCTGTTGTTCAGGGAGTACACGGTGGCCCCGATGGCATCGTCCATGATGGCGGCGGTAATGCCCCCGTGCAAGATGTGCATGGGGTTGGTCATTTCTTCCCTTACCGTATGGGAAAAGACCAGATGGCCCTCCTCGGCCTCTATCAGGGTGGGGTTCAACCAACGCATCAGTGGAGATATGGAGTCGGTCGCATTCTTGCCTATTTTTTCTTTAAAAGCCGCTACAATGGGATTCATCATCAATGGAATTTTTCAAAAAAGGTTTTACACTATGGGACTTGGGCAAAGTTACATTTTTTTGATCCGTGGGGTGCAGGAAAAAGGACGGTTTCAAGAAGCGCACCATTTAAAGTATAGGGCATACTTGGCCGGCCCTTCTCCATACGCCAAGGAGGCTTCCGGGCCCAAGCGGGCACGTTGATGTTATTTTTTTCTGGGGATGAAGCACTGCGGTTCCCTTATCCGTAGGGAACAAGGACCACTAAAAGAGATTGCAGCGAAAACAGTAGAAGAAAAGGGATCACCAGGTAGCCCACCACATCCCGGGCCTGTATCCTTACGCCCAGTCCCATGATGGGAAAGACCACCAATAGATAAAAGGGTTGCAACAGATTGCTCAAGCTTTCGCCATAGGCGATGGCCATAGCAGCGCGCGCCATATATTGGGTGGTTTCCGCAGATGAGGCGCCCGCAGCGTGGGCCAAATGCTGTACGGCCTGCAAGATACTTGGGCCAATGACGGCAAACTCCCCCCCAGCAGAGGGTATGGCAAAATTGACCAATCCGCCCGCGACATAGGCAAAAAAGGGAAAGCTCTGCAGCGTGGCCAGGCCGCTCAACTGGTCACCAACCCGTTCTCCCAATCCGGTGGCCAGCATGATGCCCATGATTCCGGCATAGAACGGAAATTGAAAAACAATGCCCGAGATATTTCGTGTGGCCCTTTGCATGGAAATACCAAAGCGCAAAGGGGTCTTGTGCAACAGCAGGGCCGTCATCAAAAAAATGAAGATGATGTTGTTAAAATTAAGGTCCACCCCCCATCTCCAAAAGTGGTGGGCCATAAAGCCCAGTCCCAAAAGCCCCACGGCACACTGCAACCAGGCCGCGTTGTTCAGCACATCGGACAGCGCAGGGTAGGGCAACCGTTGCGCCCTGGCCTCTTCTTTTATGGAAGGGACCTCTTTTTTGCCTTGCGCTTTCTGTAAATCGCCTATTTCCTTTCCCTGGGCTTGCGGGGCCAGCCAAACGAACAAAACGGGCCCCAGCGAAAGGAACAGCAGCACCATGGCCAAGTTCAAATGGCTGCCAAGGGTGAGCCCTGTGGAGATCGTTTCCAGTAAAATGCCCTTTTCTATGAGAAAGTTGTCCGGGGTGTTCAACAACAGGGCTATGGAACTGGAAATGCCACTTACCCAACCGTTCATGGAGAAATAGACACAGGCTACCAGAAAGGGATAGTTTACTCCTGGGATGCGGAGCGCCAGGGCACGGGCCAAGATGGCCACCACCACGATCATTCCAAAACTGATCAGGGAGAGCAGGCCCCCGAGCAACACCACCCAAAAGTACACTTGCCGTGGGGTCTGTATGTACCCTCCAATAAGATCGATGCCCTTGGCCACCGGGGTGGATTGTGCGATGCTGAACGCGGTCACGATGATCAAGATGATCTGCATGCCAAAGGCCAGCAGGGACCAAAAACCATCGTACCAGCCTTGGGAAATGTCCAACGGGGAGGCATCTGTGAAGGCAAGGGCAAGCAATCCGGTGAGCAAGGTGAGCCCCAGGGCAAACACATAGGCACTGGGCATCACCTTGATAAAAAAATCCGAAAACCTCTGGCCTAGTCTTGTGATCATATCGCGCTGAACGGCTTTGTTGCAAATTAAGCAAAATTTGGTGTGGCACAGGTGAAGCCATTTTTAAAATGCTTATACCATTGTTTTGGTGGGTAAAAACCCTTGATACATAATTTGATTTGGGACCAGAGGAGGTTATGGCTAGGATTTGATATTTGTAGCTTCTAGAATTATAGTGACTTACTTTATGGGTGTTTGTAATCCGACATGTTTTTTTGGTCTTACGCACTACGTCCTAGCGTCCTACCTCTGGCCAATACCATTTCGTTACCACAATATTCGTGTTGGAATTTTTAAATAATAGAGGTCAGTAGATAAATACTTATCAATCATACAAGGTAATTATTTGATTATTAAATGGTTAGCAATTTTTACTATTGTCTGTTCGAGCGCAGTCGAGAACCATTTACCAGCCAAGGGAGACTTCGACTGCGCTCAGCCTGACATTTGTGTCAATAATGGGCTCTGTAATAGGTACCTAAGTACTGACCTCAATTAAATAAAATAGGATGCCCAAAACCCAAATAGGGTATGGGACCAGGGTAATGGAGGAGCAACCCGCAATAAAAGCTGTGCTTTGGCGATCGAGGCACCCGCCCATAGGACTTGGGCGGGTGGCCATCGCCGCGCTGACCGGGCCAAACTTAGCAAAGCGGTTTACTTTACCCGGATTTATGGCCGTATTGGAGTTTTAACTGCATAGACCGAGTTCTGGGGCTAAGGTGCCCGTGCCGGGTTTTCCCCGTTGTGGAGATGGGCAGCGGTAGGGTGTTTCTGTACTCGGTTGTTCCATTATTCCAACGTTTAAACGAAAAAAGTAGCTTTGGCCATTTTTCGTTCCTAACTTTGGGCATTATGGTTGTTGTGTTCCTGTTCGCCTTGGGACCATTGGCACTAAATGGGAATATGCATTTTACCGGCAGTACTTTTTGCCGCAAGGGTGAAAAGATGGCCGCCGGTCAAAAAAAAAAAAGGAAAATGGAATGAGAAGCGCATTGATGTACATCTGTTTGTTCACCGTTTGTCTTGGGGCTGGCCAAGGGCTGGACAATGCCGCCAAGCACTTTGGAGCGGGCGTGGCCATTGGCGCCGTTGGCGGTTACGCGGCCCATAAGATTTTTAATGGGAACAAAAAGCTCACCTGGGCCGGCGCGGTGGGCAGCAGTTTGGCCGCGGGCCTGGCCAAAGAGACCTATGATGTCTCCAATGGCAATTTGTGGCAAACGGACGATGTGCTGTTTGCTGCCCTTGGGGGCTTTCTATCGGGGCTTGCCCTTGACCTGCTCACCGGGAATGCCTCGGATCGTAGGGGCCGCGGGCGCAGGGGAAATTGTGGCTGCCTGGTGGTTAAGAACATGCCCAAACTGAAAGCGCTGCCCAATCTCGTGGCCCGCCCCAACCTAGGTTCCAAAAGTCTGGAGGCCAATATCCAAGCGGCCTATCTTTATCAGAAGGGCCTATAAAAGCCCTCTGGCCTTAATTTCCAAATATTTGTTGATCGTGTTTATGGTGAGTTTCTCCGGCGACGTCAAGATGCTCTGAATGCCATATTTCTGTAGTTCCCGCTGCATCAGCTTTTTTTCCAACGAGAACTTTTCCGCAATGGTCTTGTGGTAAACGTCCTGTAGATTGTTTGCCTTTCCCTTAACAATGTCCTCCAGCTCGGCGTTTTCAAAAAAGATCACCACCAAGACATGTTGTTTGGAAAGGCCCAGTAAATAGGGCAGTTGTCTTTTCAGGGCGCTCATGTGTTCAAAGTTGGTGTATAGCAGGAGCAAGCCCCTATGGGTCACCTTTCTTTTTAGGTGGCCGTACAATCTTCCAAAATCCGTATCGCTGAACTCCGTGTCCACTTTATAGAGCTGTTCCATAATGGCATTCAGGTGCGTGATCTTGGATTTGGCGGGGATGTGGGTGCTTATGTCTTTGGAGAACGCGATCATTCCGGTCTTGTCCTTTCGTTTCAATGCCACATTGCTAAAGGCCAAGGTGCTGTTAATGGCGTAATCCAACAAGGTAAGTCCATTAAAGGGCATTTTCATGGTCCTGCCCATATCTATGATGGAATATACGGGCTGCGACCGCTCATCCTGGTATTGGTTCACCATGAGTTGGTTTTGTTTGGCCGTGGCCTTCCAGTTCAGGGTGCGGATGTCGTCTCCGGTCACGTATTCCTTGATCTGCTCAAACTCTTGGGTATGGCCAATACGTCTTATTTTTTTTAGGCCTATGGCCGATAAACGGTTGTGGATGGCCAAAAAATCATACTGCTGCATTTGAATGATGGAAGGGTACACGGGCACCGACTCGTTTTTTTGGAAACCATATCTTCTTTTGATGAGCTTTAGGGGAGAGGACGCATAGACGATCAATTGTCCAAAGTGGTATTCCCCGCGGTCCACAGGTCTAAGTTGGTAATGGAACTCGTGGTGCTCCCCGGTGCGCAGGTGCACCTCGTGCCCAAAATCTCGTTTTTGGAACTGCACGGGCAGCTCGTCAATCAGCTGCAAGTGGGCCACGAAGCCATATTTGTTCTGGACCTGGATGCTTACCGGGTTGGCGTCACCGTTGCTCATTTTTTTTGGGAGCCTCCTTTTGGCCACAACCCCATCTGCCCGGTAGAGCAGGTACATATCAAATGCAAAGAGTGCCAGCAGGGCCAGGGTGGCCATCCAGGCCACGTCATAGAGCGGCACAAAGACATGGGACCCTAGGAACAGCAGGGACAGTCCGGTAACATACCAGAAGAAAACAGGGTGTAGGTAAAGGGATCTTATGAATTGCATTTAACGGGGTATGGCAACACTTTCCACGATCATGGCTATGACCTTCCCGGTATCCAGCCCCTCCATTTCCCTTTCAGGGGTTAGGATAAGGCGGTGGTTCAGTACCGGCACCAGGGCGCTCTTTACGTCTTCCGGCGTCACAAAATCCCTGCCTTGGATGGCAGCGAAAGCCTTTGCCGCGTTCAAGCTGGCAATGGAGGCCCTTGGGGAAGCCCCGAGATAGAGATGGGGATGGCTTCTGGTCTTGGCAATGAGATCGGCAATGTACTTAAAGATCTTATCTTCCACCACAATGTCTTGGATCTGCTGCTTGAACATGGCGAGCGCATCTGGGGAAAGGACCTCTTTTATGGTGTTTTCCGGTAATTTTCCCTTACGGGCATGATGTGTCTTTAAGATCATGACCTCATTGTCCAGGGTGGGGTAGTCCACTTTTATCTTGAACAAAAACCGATCCAATTGCGCCTCCGGAAGGGCATAGGTGCCTTCTTGTTCTATGGGGTTCTGCGTGGCCAGTACCATGAACGGCGGGGGCATGGTGTATGTGGTGCCGTCCATGGTCACTTGGCGCTCTTCCATGATCTCAAAAAGGGCCGCTTGGGTTTTGGCGGGGGCCCTGTTTATTTCGTCAATGAGGACAATGTTGGAGAACACCGGCCCTTTTTTGAACTCAAAATCCGCGCTCTTGGCATTGAACACCGAGGTGCCCAAAATATCGCTGGGCATGAGGTCTGGCGTAAACTGTATGCGGCTAAACTGGGTTTTAAGGGTCTTGGCGAACAATTTTGCCGTAATGGTCTTGGCTATGCCCGGCACTCCTTCGATCAGTACATGGCCATCTATGAGAAGGGCCACAATGAGCTGTTCCACAAAGCGGTGCTGGCCAATGATCACCTTTTCCAGTTCCTTTTTTATGTCTTCCACGGCTGTTGCCAGGCCCTCCAAGGGGATACGGTTGTTAAAGTCGAGT
Source organism: Maribacter aquimarinus (assembly GCF_047345505.1). Lineage (NCBI taxonomy): Bacteria > Pseudomonadati > Bacteroidota > Flavobacteriia > Flavobacteriales > Flavobacteriaceae > Maribacter > Maribacter aquimarinus. The sequence continues at coordinate 9,342 of NZ_JBLFEO010000010.1, forward strand.
TCTTTCTCTTGGTCATTGTCTTCCATTGGTTCCAGATTTAAAGGTGTCTATTTTTTTGTTGAGCTCCATAAGCTGTGCATCGGTTACGGAATCACTGTTTCTAAGGGCTTCCATGAACCCAAAAAATTGGGCCACCCAGGCTTGGCTGTGTCCGCTTCGTGATGCAATGTTCTTGTAAAAGCCTTCCTCATCGCCTATGTTTCCCAGGTAATAGCTTTGGCGCAAGTGCTCCATGAAGTGGTTTATGCGGTGTTCCGCGCTATTTTTTTGATCTCCCTTTTCAAAGTACATATCTGCAATGGTCCTGGTAAAGGCCAGCGTCCTGTTCTGTGGCGTAGGCACCACCGGAATGGCGCGCTGTTTTCGTTTCCCCTGAAACAAGATGTAGAGCACCACACCCACCAGGGCTATGTAATAGGCCCATTTCAATGCTTTGTTGTTCAAAAAAACATGCATGGGCGAGGTGTAGAACGCCTTTCCGCTTTTATGGTGGTTGTCCATAAAAATGGTCTCATTGTTGCCCAAATGGGCCATAAGACCGGCCACGTAGTCCTTATTGTCTCCCTGGAGCACAAAATAATTGGTAAAGGCCTCCGGAAAGGTGCTCAGGACAATGTTGCCCTTTCCAAAGGGGCGTTGCACCACATTGTGGTAGTTGGCCGGTTTTTCCGATCGCCCTTCTTCCATGGGTTGCACGGTTCCCAATGGGGTCACTGCCGTACTGTCTCCCCACTGCCAGTACAGCGCATAGGTGTCCCGGTCAAAGATAACGGAATCCGGAACCTTTAAATTGGGGTGCAACCATTGAACAGATTGTTTTTGTATGGCCTCAAAACCCCCATAGACGGAGTTTACCTCCAAGTTCAAGGTATCCGTCAATTGGGCATCAAATCCTTTGGAGGCCACGAAAAGGGTATTGCCCTGGGCCGTCCAGTTGAGCAAGGCATCCAATTCTGCCTTATCAAAAGAAACGGACCCATTTGCAAATACGTAAGTGCCCCTGGGGGCTTCGGTTCGGTTTACAAAAAGGAAGGGAGACGTATGCACCTGTACCGTGCGTTCGGGGAATTTTTCCTTTAGCAGTGTGTTGAACACATAGGTGCCATAGGGGATCTTGTGGGTGCCCACGTAAGATTTGAACCAATTGATCTTTTTGGGGGCATTGTATTGCAAAAAGAGCATGGCCATAAGCCCTGCCCCAAAGATGTACAGATAGGTTTTTGCCCTTTTATCCATTTTTAATGAGGTCTTGCAAATGCGAAAAAACCGGTGTTATCTGTTGATAGCTTTTTTGGTCCACCGGGAAATCGCCGTACCAGATATAGTCGTACCACCGGGTTATTTTTTTAAAAAGTGCCTTCAATGGTGGTTGTGTCAGTTCGTTCAGGTAGTCCATGTTGGTTTTTTGCCGTTCCCAGGCAATGAGTCCTTTCTGTTCCATTTCCTGTAGGCTGATCAAATAGTGGTAGCGAATGGCCAGGCGGTAATCTTGATCGGCCATCGCGGCCCCCAACAGGGCCTGCAGGTCGGGTCGCTGCATCAGTTGCTCCTCACTGCCCAACCCCACCTGGGACAGGTTTTTCTTCGCCTGCAGGATATTCCTGTTGTTGGCCTTGATGAAAAAACGTATGACAAGGGTCAAAAGCAGCACCAACAGCACATAGGGCAACAGTTCCAAAAAAGCGCTCAGGGCCCCACTGGCCCTTTCCAGACCAAAAATCCATTCAAAGACTTTCAGTAGTTGGTTTCCCAGCCAATTTTTAAGGGCAAGGAACCACTCCGGGGCCGGGGAGGTCATGAGTTCGTAATCAAATGCCGGGTCTTCCTTAAAAGGGGCCAGATCGTCCTCATCGATCGTTACGGGGTGCAGCTCCGCGTCTTGTGCCAAGGTGTTGGAGTCCTGTGCGGTGCAAACCAAATGGCCCAAGAGATAGAGGGGAAGGAAGCGGTGCTTCATTGGCACCGCCAAACGGTTCCATACTCCAAGGCCTGCCTGGAAATCAAAATTCAGTTTCTTATAAATGCCTCGTGGGCTTGTCCCGAGGTGGTTTGCTTTAGCCGTCCTTTCCATTGCCCAAGTTTTCAATGCGTTCGTAGGTGCCGGTAAAGTTCTTTTTTTCGTTGAGGTTAAAATAGATGAAGACCAGGGCTATGACACTGATCAGGTTCATAAGAAATTGCACAATGGCACTCACCGCATTCAAAAAGAGGTACACGGGGTCCTGGAATAGATTGAACACGGATTCGGCATCGGAAGCCCCCGAAAAAATCCCCATGGACACCAGCTGGTATATTTGGGCCGGCAGGGAAAAGGCATAATTGGCAATGGCCACGATCAGGGTTATGACAAAAATGGTGGCAAAGGTCATCCACCATTCACCCTTTACCAAACCAAAGCTATAGTTGTAAGCGCTGCCAGCGTCCATCCTGTCAAACACCAGCACACTAAAGGAAAGGGCCAGGGGCACATAGAGGTAGATGCCGGGCAAAATGCAGAGCATCAATCCCACCAAGAGGGTAAGGCCCACCATGATGCCCAAGCCCAGAAAGGTCCAAAAACTGACATAAACATCCTTCTTAATGGTATCAAAATCTATGGTGCCCTTTCCATTGGCATAGGACTTTATGTAATGCAGGGCGGTGGATTGGGACATGGTATAGACCACCACAAGGGACAGGACATAGACCAGGCCAACGCCCCCCACCGTGGCAAGGTTGGCTATTTCACTGTCCACATCGATCATAAAATAGCTCATGGTGTCTCCCGCAAAATAGAGATAGGCCAGTAGGGCCATCACCATGACCAAGAGGTAGGGCCCCACGATTTTAAAATAGGTGTTGAAGAAAGGTTTAAATTGGGTTCTTATGAACGCAAAGGTGTCCGTGAGAATTTCTCCCAGTTCGCGCTCTTTTTTGAATTCAATGTAATCGCTGTTCATCGGTGAGCTTCTTTTTAAGTTTTATGGGGTATATGATGTAATAAAAAATCATCAGTGCCAAGGAGCACAGGATGATGGCTATGGCCAGGGCATCCGGCATTTGGGTATGTCTGGTAACAAAGCCTTCCAAAAAACCGGCAAGGATAAAGAAGGGTACGGTGCTCACCATGATCTTTAGGCCGTTCCTTACCCCTCTCTTAAAGGATTCCAAGCGGGTGTAGGTGCCCGGGAACAAGATGCCGTTGGCCAAGACCAGCCCCGCACAACCCGCAATGACAATGACAGATATCTCAATGGTGCCGTGTATCCAGATGGTGCGCATTGATTCCCACAACAGCCCCTGATCGTAAAAGAAATATTGAAAACTGCCCAGCATAATGCCGTTCTGCATCATGATGAACAAGGTGCCCACCCCGAGCAGGATGCCATAGACAAAGGCCAAGAGGGCCACCCGGATGTTGTTCAAGGTAATGCCCAGAAACATATTGAACTCGCCCATTTGTTTGTAAACCGCCATAGGGTCTCCCTTTTCAATGTTTTCCAAGGTCATGTTCACGTAGCCATCTCCCAAAATGGAGCGCACAAAATCGCCGTCATTTGCCGCGGAGTAGGCTCCCACCGAGCTAAAGAAAACAAAGGTGAGGAAGGCAATGAGCAACTCCCGGTGAAAATTGGCAAAGATGGAGGGAAACTCCAATTTCCAGAAATTCCATATCCTGTTTCTGGACTCTTTTTTGGTACGGTAGATCTTTTGGTGGGCCTTGGCAGCCAGCCCATTGAGGTACAGGGCGGTATTGCTTCCCGGGAAAAAGGTCTTGGCGTAGCTTAGATGATCCGTGACCTCAATGTAAAGGTCGGACAATACATCGGGTTCCAGAACCGTTTTGTTGGCCAAGGCACTTTCAAAAGTGGACCATTTGTCCTTATTTTGTTTCACGAAAGCTGCCTCGCGCATCTTCAACCGGGTTTCAGCCAAAGAAACAAAACAATGGAACAATTTCAAATAGAAACGGCCCAAAATGTGGGCATTTCCCAGAACGCAGCGCATCTGGGGGATCGCATGCTCGCCTTTCTCATAGATACCTTGGTGATCGTTATCTATTACGTGCTCGCTTTTTGGCTTTTGGTGCTTTTAAACGTGGATCCAGCCGATCAGTGGGCCCTTTCCCTGGTGATGCTCCTACCGGGCTTTTTGTATTATTTGTTGTTGGAGAGTTTAATGGATGGCCAGACCTTGGGCAAACAGGCCATGCAGCTCAGGGTGGTGAAGTTGGACGGTTCCAAACCCAGTTTTGCCAGCTATTTCATACGGTGGATGTTACGTTTGTTGGATGTTTCCATTAGTTCCGGCGGGGTGGCCGTCTTTACCATTTTGTTGAGCGGCAAGGGACAGCGTGTGGGGGACATTGCGGCCGGCACCACGGTGATCAGTGAAAAAAAACGGATATTCCTGAAAGATACCCTTTGGCGCCAACTGCCGGAGGACTACAGCCCCCGGTTTCCGCAGGTCACCATTTTCAGTGACCGGGAAATGCAGACCATAAAGGAAGTTTATGAGAAAGCCCGTGGCAAGGGAGACCATAAAGTGGTACTTTCGCTAAGCAACAAAATAGTGGGGTTAATGGATGTCAAGACCGATTTGAAGCCTATGGAGCTCGTGGATGCCGTTATCAGTGACTACTGCTATTACACCCAAGAGCGCTAGGGCATGTTCTACCTTTTCATAGATATTTTGGGAACAGTGGCCTTTGCCATCTCCGGGGTGCTTGTGGCCATGGAAAAAAAGCTGGACGTCTTTGGGGTCTTTATCATAGCCTTTGTCACGGCCACTGGAGGGGGCACCCTGCGGGACCTTCTCATTGGCAATACCCCGGTGGCATGGATGTTAACGCCCCTCTACATCGTCACCATTGCCATTACCGTCTTGGTGGCCATTGTTTTTGTAAGGCACCTGAGCCGTTTCCGGAAATCGCTCTTTTTGTTTGATACCATTGGCATTGGACTGTACACCATGGTGGGGGTGGAGAAGGGCCTTGAGGCGGGGCTGTTGCCCATTATGTGCATTGCCCTGGGGACCATGACCGCCAGTTTTGGTGGGGTGATCAGGGACATTCTCTGCAATGAGATTCCGGTGATTTTCAGAAAAGAGGTGTACGCCACCGTTTGTATCCTTGGGGCGATCCTCTACTTTGTGCTGGTCAATTTGTCGGTAGATGCCAAATGGGCCTATGTTTCTGGCATTACGTTCATTATTGCCCTGCGGCTTCTGGCCGTGAGATTCAAGCTGTCCCTTCCCAATATCCATGGGGCCAAGTAATGGCCAAATACAGTTTACTGCGCATCCCAAAGGGCCAACTCCTGGGTTCAATTGCCCCAAATACGATCCCAAAGGGCGGCCAGCAGTCTTTTGGCATCGCCCCTAAACTTGGGTACCTCGGTTACGAGCACCCCGTTCGCGGTGGGCTGCAGCTCATAGGAAAAGGCAAATTGTTCTTCGCCGGCATCTAGGCTCAACATGCCAAATCTAAGGTCGTTGAAAAAGAGTCGCCCCTCTTTTTGGGTAATGGCGTACCAGCCCTCTGAAATGGCGATCAAGCGCTTTACCTTGTCATGGGCCGCGAGTGGTCCCAATAGCTCGTGGTTTTTTGGCACAGGGGCAAAGGTAATGGGCTGGGTATCAAAGAAAGAGTAATCGCCAATGAGATAGGCCTCGGGGGTATCTACATTGGCCATCCAGAGGATACTGTTCAAGGGGGCCGGACGGGTATCCATGGCTTGGTGCAAAATGCCCTGCTCCTGCAGCGCTGCCGTAAACTTTTGGTGGGCAAAGCCTTTGAACACCAGGGTGAGCACCAGGTAGAAACTACTTAGCAATAGTCCGGTCCTAAGGTATTTGGCGCGCAACGGTGCATCGCGTTTTTGGCGCATGGCCAAAAGCAGGCATACCAGAAAGGGCAGGGTGTACAAGGGGTCTATGACAAAAATGTTCTGAAAGGCCAGACGCAGGTCCAGCGGCCAGAAGAGCTGGGTTCCCCAGGTGGTAAAGGCATCCAGCAGGGGGTGGGTAAACATGCACCAAAAGAAAAGTAGGGACCATCCCTGCCAGGTGGCCTGCTGTTTTCGGTACAAGCGCCAGACCAACCAGCCAAAGAGCGGGGCAAAGCACAGGGCAAAAAAGATGGAATGGCTAATGCCCCGGTGCCACTCCGTTGCCGTGACCACGTCCACAAAATATCGGGAAACGATGTCCAGATCGGGAATGGTGCCCGCCACCGCACCCCATAGCATGGCCCTGTTGCCTACTTTCTTGCCCAGTACGGCTTCACCCACGGCCGCACCGAGAACTATTTGGGTGAGGGAATCCATTGTATCTGCAAGTTTTTTTTTGGAACGGCAAAGATACAACGAAAAAGGTCTTGGCCACCGTTGGGGGCGGCATGATTCCGGTAAGGGCGTAGAACACCTTGAGCGTGCCAGGGCAGTGGCTTTTGCCGTGCAGGCCCAAAGATAACGGGGCCAAGGGAGGTTTTAGCGCCCCGGATTTGGGCAAGGCCAAGACAGGGCGGGCAAGAGTTTGCCCTTATCGCTTTCGTCTGGGTGCGGTACCACCCCGTGGGGCCGCGGAAGGCCTACTCCAACACCTCTGCTTTTTCTATGTAAATGTTCTGGGAGGGCCAATCTCCCTTGCCCACGGGCTGGGCGTTGATCTTGTCCACCACATTCATTCCCTGCACCACCCTCCCAAAGGGGGTGTAGTCCCCATCCAAGTGGTAGGAGCCGGGATCTTTGACCACAATGAAGAATTCATAGGGAGAGGCCAGCATGTGCGGGTTGTTCATTTCACTGCTGGGCATGGAAACGGTTCCCCTATGGTGCCTGTGTCCCTTTCTGGTGTCCGGTGGCAAGAGGTAGCGGCCAATGGCCGTCCTTTTCTTGGCGGTCTTGCGATCGTCCGAGTTGCCCCCCTGGATAATGAAATCCTTGACCACGCGGTGAAACTGTGTAAAATCAAAATAGCCCTGGCGTGCCAGATAAATGAAATTGGCCTTGTGGTAGGGCACATTGTCATAGAGCTCAATAACAAAACTACCGTGGTTGGTGGTCATTTTCACTTTGTTCGCCTCCAGGGTCTTATTGTACTCAAAAAAGAAATCTATGGCGTTGTCCTCGGTGAGCCTAAAGGTGTCCTTTTGCTCTTCGGCAGGGGGTTGTTGGCCTTGCTTCAAGCTATCTTTGGGCGTTCTATTGGTTTCCTGTGTGTTTTTTTTCGGTTTGGGAGTATCTTTACAGGCCAGGCCCGTAAGGACAAGGGCGAGCAGGGGAATAATAATTTTAGGGAAGCGCATGGATTTTGAGCTTTTTGAACAACGGATACCAAAAATAAAAAATCTCCCCCTACCGGGGCAGGCTTCGCACCATAAAATGGCACCAAAGGCGCGTTTAAAGGAAATGGCCCGCTTGGAGCGCATCAAAACAAATCCAAAAAAAGCTGGGGTCATGGCCCTCTTTTACCCCAATGGGCAAGGGCAGACCCACCTGCTCTGCATTTTGCGCAAAACCTACCCCGGCATACATTCCAATCAAGTGGGGCTCCCCGGCGGCAAGCAGGAGCCCGCCGATCGGGACTTGGCCCACACGGCACTGAGGGAGACCCACGAAGAAGTGGGCGTGCCCCAAGAGGCCGTGGAGCTGGTGCGTTCCCTTTCCGAAATCTATATTCCGCCCAGCAATTACCAGGTTCATCCTTTTTTGGGCCTGTACCGAAGGCCAGGTCCCTTTGTGCGTCAGGAAAGCGAGGTAGCGCGCATACTCCAAGTGCCCCTTTCGGACTTTTTGTCGGATGCCAACGTGGTAAAAAGGAAGCTGAGCACCTCCTACGCCCATGAGATGGAGGTGCCTGCCTTTAAATTGAACGGTTACATTGTATGGGGCGCCACGGCGATGATGCTGAACGAGATAAAAGTGATGCTGAAACAGGTCATATAGCACTTGTTTTGTTATTTTAGCCCCATGGGAATATTTTCTAAAAACCCTTTCGGACACAATTTGTTGATCAAAAAGTGGTTGATACGCATTTTGGCCGTACTGACGCACCAGCGCTACAAGCGTTTCAATAAACTTGAAATTGACGGATCTGAGGTCATCCGCGCCCTACCGGACAGGAATGTGCTTTTTGTGAGCAACCACCAAACCTATTTTGCCGATGTGGTGGCCATGTTCCACGTGTTCAACGCCAGCTTGAGCGGCAGGCAGGACTCCATTAAAAACCTGGGATACATTTGGCAACCCAAGTTGAACATGTACTACGTGGCGGCGGCGGAGACGATGAAAAAAAGTCTTTTGACCAAAATTTTGGCCTATGCTGGCTCAATTAGTGTGGAACGTACCTGGAGGGCCGAGGGCAAGAACGTGAACCGACAGGTGAAAATGAGCGATATTACCAATATTGGCACCGCCTTGGACGATGGTTGGGTCATTACCTTTCCCCAGGGCACCACCACGCCATGGAAGCCCTTGCGAAAGGGAACGGCGCACATCATCAAAAAATACAGGCCCATTGTGGTGCCCGTGGTCATTGACGGCTTTAGGCGTTCTTTTGACAAAAAGGGACTGCAGATCAAGAAAAAGGGAATTTTGCAATCCATGGTGATCAAGCAGCCCTTGGAGATCGACTACGAAAATGAGACCACGGAGTCCATCATTGAAAAGTTGGAGTACGCCATTGAGCAGCATCCCTCTTTTTTAAAGGTCATTCCCAAAAAGGATCTGGCGGCCTACGAAAAGGAAAATGAAAAGAGAAGGTACCGAAACCGAAAACGGGCCATGCAAGATGATGATGTGGAATCTTAATTTGCCCGCCACATAGGGCTTGGATCATAAAAATTCCCACCACCCCATAAAAAACGATGGTGTTCTTGGGCAGCTGTCCCGGGCTTGGGGCCCTTAATTTACTTAGGCAACAGCATTCTTTTCAAAGTTCCATACTCCTCAGTTCGGCGTAATTTTTCTTGAGCTTTCGCAGCAGCAGGCCGTACAGCAAAAAGTAGATCGTGCCCACCACGGCCAGTAGGATCAGACCAAAAGCACCAATGGAGACCATAAGGGTAACCTTTATCTTTTGTGGATCCAACTTTTGCAGGGATGCCGCCATATTGGGCATCGCCGCAGAAAAGTCGTCCGTAATGTAAAAACCAAAAAGGATCACCAAAATGCTCACCACAATGGTGCTCAAGGAAAAAACGATGTAGTGCTTCACCGTTCTGCGGGTGTTGATGATGTTGCGCATCAGTTTTTTGGAATTGTCCAGTACGGAAATCTCCTTGAACCTCCGGTAGAACTGCACAATGAAATAGAGCGCGACCACGTAATATACGATAGAGATCACCAACAGCGGGGTGCCTATGCCCATATTGTCGTACATTTTTAGGCCTTCGCCATTGCGCACGGAGGGTAGGAGGTACAACAAATGCGGAAGTGAGAACTCCAAAATGCTAATGACCCAGATCCATTTGACAATGGATGAGGATCGTTTCCAGATCAGATTGCGCAGTTCCGTGTACGACAACTTGGGGAGTTGTGCATCTTTTTTCTGCCAATCGCGTTTCAGTAATTCCAGTTCGTCCGTCATGGCTTTAGGGATTCAGGATCGTTCTTAATTTTGTCTTGATGCGGTTCATCTTTACTCTGGCATTGACCTCGGTGATACCCAGTATTTCCGAGATTTCTGCATAATTCTTGTTTTCCAGGTACATGAACACCAGGGCCTTGTCTATGTCTCCCAATTCGCGGATCGCTTTGTACATGAGCCTTAGTTGTTCTTCTTGCGTCCCATCATATTCATCTGCCTTAATTTTAAAAATGACCGAGTCATAGTTCTGGGCATCTATTCTTTTCTTGGATTTCCGGTACAGGGTAATGGCCGTGTTCAGGGCCACCCGGTACATCCATGTACTGAATTTGGCATCTCCCCGAAACTTGGGATAGGCCTTCCAGAGCTGTATGGTAATCTCTTGGAACAGATCGTCATGGGCATCTTTGGTATGGGTGTACAGGGTACAGACCTTGTGGACAATGTTCTGATTGTCTTCCAGCTCCGTCACAAATTGATGTTCCAGATCTTTGTTCACGTTGGGTCGGTGGTTCTTGGGACATTGGTCGTCATTGTCCCGATTATGTTACAGCGCAATTTCAGTTTTTGTTTCCGGGCCATGGTTCATGGGGTGGCCGCGTTTCTGGGGTGGTAGGTTTGCAGGGCCCGGGCCAGATGGGTACGGTCCATGTGCAGGTACACTTCCGTGGTGGTAATGCTCTTGTGCCCCAGCATTTGCTGTATGGCGCGCAGATCGGCCCCGTTCTCCAGGAGGTGGGTGGCAAAGGAGTGCCTAAAGGTGTGGGGGCCAATGTTCTTGCCAAGATCAATGCGCCTGGCCAGGTCCTTGATGATGGTGAACACCATGGCCCGGCTCAGTTTACGGCCCCTACGGTTCAGAAAGAGAATGTCTTCGTGTCCTTTTTGGATGGTCTGGTGCACCCTCACCTGATTTCTGTAAAGGTCAATGTACTTCTTGTTGATGTGGCTTATGGGTACAAATCGCTGTTTGTTGCCCTTGCCCGTGACCTTGATGAAATCTTCCTCAAAATAAAGGTCGGACAGGCTAAGGCCAATGAGTTCGGAAACGCGCAGACCGCAGCCGTAGAGGGTTTCCAGCATGGCCCTGTTGCGTTCTCCCTCGGGTCTGCCCAGGTCTATGGCCGCAATGAGTTGGTTTATTTCCTCCACCGATAGGGTATCGGGCAATTTTCTTCCCACTTTGGGACTTTCGATCAGGTCCATGGGGTGGTCGGTGCGGTACTCCTCGAACAAGAGATAGTTAAAAAACCCTTTTAACCCGGACATAAGTCGCGCCTGGGTGCGGGGGTTTACCTCCTTGGCGGTCTCATAGATAAAAAATTGTAGGGATTCCCTGTCAATGGAAAGGGGCGTTTGCTTTATTTGTCTCTTGTGCAGGAAACGAATAAGTTTCTCAATGTCCAGCAAATAGCTCTTTACCGTGTTTGCCGAGAGTCCACGTTCCAATTTTAGGTAGTGTCCGTAATCTTCTTTTGCCTGTTGCCATTTCATGGTCCTCAAAGATACACTTAAACCAAAACAAGGCACAAGCCCTAAGGAAACCGATACCAAGACACCGTCCGGGAAATCTTCAAATAGCCGGGCCTATGCGTGAAGCCACGATATCCGGGGAAAATTACCTTCGTCAAGTTGCAACATAAGGCGGGGGCGGCTTCGGTTGGTCAGGTTTTTAGGAGGGTGGCGGCCCAATTTAACCTTGGTTTTGATGATGGTCCCACCGCCTTAACGTTTTTGTACAGTTACCATAAGGAGTGTGAAAGCGCTTCTGGCCCAAGATGTTTCGCCGGGGCGGGTCCCAGCATATTTTTGGTGACCGATGGCGATGCGGGGTTTGGCCTGCGGCCCCACGTGGGATTGGATTTTAAAAATTCCAGACGTTCCCTTGGCGTTTAGCGTGGCATGGCGACCCCTACTGGGATTGTCTGAGGGTTTTGAGGGTGATCGGTTTGAGGCCGGTGCCTTTTCCCTTGGATTCAGGTATGCCTTTGACTAAGCTAAAGACCACCTTATATGAGAAAAGCGAAAGAGTGATCTTTCGCTTTTTTTGTGCAACAAAATGTTTTCAGTGGCGTTAGCTGTTCATGCAGAAGTTATGTTGTAACATATATCCTCTTGGTACAAAAGGCCCAATGGGCCCAACAGTGCGTTATATGGGTATCATAAAATAGCCTTATGAAATTTGTTGTCTTTTCTCTTTTTCTTCTCGGATGCTTTGCATCATCCCAGGCCCAATACGTGGATCGCACTACTTTTAGGGCGGGCCTAAACGGTGGTATCGTGGCCGGAGACCTTTCGGAGGCCTATAGCTTTGTCCTTGGACTGGACGTTTACCAGCACTGGGGCGTTACCAAAGTCTTGGACCTGGGTCTTGCCACGGGCTTTTCCAATGCCTTTGGTGAGAAACAAGAGCTATCTGCCGGGGGGGTGTTGCTGGAAACCCAGTTCGATAATTTTCAATTCGTCCCATTGGCCGCTTCGTTCCGGGTGTATCCCGGAAGTGCGGTAAAGTTTGGTGGTGATGTGGGGTATGCCTTGGGCATCAATGAGGACAATGGGGGCGGACTTTACTACCGCCCATCCCTGGGATTGGATATCAGCGGGGGCAGCACAGAGCTCAATATCTCCTATGTGGGGGTCAATGCCGATGTGTCTTATTCCAGTTTTCTATTTGGTGTCCTCTTCTTGTTTTAACACCCGGGTCGCCCCAAGGTCCCCGGCATTGCTACACGGTATGCTTTGATTTGGAAAGGCCCATTGAGAGGTTTTTAATGCCCTTTTCAATGCGCAGCGGCGGTGCCTGTTCGGACTTTCCCTTGCCTTTTTGGGCGGCCTACCTAAAAAAATAAGGGTGTGCTGGGGTATGTTGGCACGTCCTTGCCGCCGTTTGCCCGAAACAGGGGGCATATGGGGTCAACGGCGATGGTGGTTAAGCCATGGTAAAGGAAATTTTGAAGGGTATTCCCAATGCCCCACAAGTTTCTTATATTTGATGCTTGTTAACACTAACCTGTACCCTTATGAAAAATGGAATTCTTTACCTGCTTTTTGGGCTCTGTGTCTCCACCGCAATGGGCCAGTCGCTTCCCAAGTTTGGCCTGTCGGGCGGTCTTCTGAACACCAATGCGGACATCAATGTTTCGGCTCTGGGCTTTAACTTGGCCAATATAGATGCCGTGAACAAAACCGGTTTCTATGTGGGGGTGGCCGCGGACATTGCCGCCACCGATGCCCTGCACATTCAGCCAGAGCTTCTTTACGGCAGTGCCGGAGATTTGGGCTTTGTTTATTTGCCCGTGATGTTAAAATATTTCTTGGGCGATAATTTCTTTTTGCAGGCCGGGCCACAGCTAAATTTCTCCACCAATCTGAACGACATAAAACGTGCCATACGCGATATTCAGGGCGTGGTTGGCGGCAATGGGGATGTGGACGACGTGCTGCGCTCCACCGCCGTGGACCTGGCCGTGGGCCTCGGATACAAGGTTACCTCCAACATTTCCCTACAGGGCCGGTATGCCTTTGCCCTTAGCGATCGCTACAACGGTCCGTTGGGGGGATCGCTCAATGTAAGGAACGCCACCTTGCAACTGGGGGTGCTCTATTTCTTTTAGAACAAAAGTTACCTTTTAACCCAATAGCGCCTCTACCTTATGAAAATCATCATCATCAACGGCCCAAACCTGAACCTGTTGGGCAAACGGGAGCCAGAGGTGTATGGTCATGAGACCTTTGAGGAGTATTTGGAACAGCTCCGGTCCAAGTTCAAGAATGTGGAGCTGCATTACTTCCAATCCAACATTGAAGGGGAAATCATTTCCAAGATTCAGGAAACGGGTTTTGATCATGATGGGATTGTGCTCAATGCCGGGGCCTATACCCACACCTCCGTGGGCATTGGAGATGCCGTAAAGGCTGTTGCCAACCCAGTGGTAGAGGTGCATATTTCCAATACGCACCAGCGGGAGTCCTTTAGGCACGTTTCTTACATAGCCCCATCTGCCAAAGGGGTTATTTTGGGATTTGGGTTGCTGGGCTATGACTTGGCCATCACCAGTTTTATCAATTCCCGATCAGCGTAAGGGAACCGCCATGGAAATCCAAGTTGTATCCAAAGTGCGTACATAGATAAATGTGCTCCCGATGATGGATTCCAAACTTTTCGTTTTGTTTTTAGTGTTATTGATTATTTCCTGTGCGTCTGAAGACAGGAATGAAACGGAACTCCCCGATCCGGATGTGGAGCAGGAGCTGCTGCTTGTGAATGCCTTTCCCAACGCTGCTTTGGACCAACCTTTGGATTTGCAGGTAGCCAATGGGGACAGTGGTTTTGTTTATGTGGTGGAGAAAAAAGGACGTATTGTAAAATTGCCTGCCAATGGGGAAGGGACGGGCACCGATTTCCTCACCCTTGGCGGCATATCCACCAGCAGCGAACAGGGTTTGTTGGGCCTGGCATTTCATCCCAATTACAGCAGCAATGGCCATTTCTTTGTGTTCTACACACCCAACAGGACCATGGCCCGGGTATCCAAGTTCACCGTGAGCGGGACACCGGCGGTGGCAGATGTGGCGAGCGAAGAGGTCATCTTGGAAATACCGCAGCCTTTTACCAACCACAATGGCGGGCAGATTGCCTTTGGTCCTGACGGTTACCTCTACATTGCCACGGGCGATGGTGGGGACAGTGGCGACCCACAGAACAATGCCCAGAACAGGGGCAACCTGTTGGGCAACATTCTCAGATTGGATGTGGACAATAAAGCCAATGGGGCAAATTACGCCATACCAGAGGACAATCCCTTTTTGGATGAGGCCAACGTGAGGCCAGAGATCTATGCCTACGGCTTTCGCAATCCCTGGCGCATGAGTTTTGATGCCCGGACCGGTACCCTCTGGACGGCCGATGTGGGCCAGGGAGAAAGGGAAGAGATCAATGTGGTGGCCAAGGGGGGCAATTATGGTTGGAAGATTTTGGAGGGCACTTCTTGCTTTTCCGGGGATTGTGAAGTGGGCGGACTAACCCCTCCGGTGTTTGAATATGGCCATGACAGTGGCGATCGTTCCATTACCGGGGGCTTCGTGTACCGCGGCACGGCGTTGCCTTCCCTTATGGGAAACTATGTCTATGGCGATTTTGTGAGTGGCCGCGTCTGGGCCTTTGACCCTGAAACCAAGGACAATGAGCTCTTGTTGGAATCCCGTTTAAGCCTGGCTTCCTTTGGCACGGATGCCGAAAATGAACTCTACCTCTGTGATTTGGGCGGGAACGTTTTTAAAATGGTGGCCAGTCCAGATTAAGATAAGGTACAGGCTGCGCACAAAAAAATGCTGGTGGAACGCCCTTCCACCGGCATTTTAGTTTATGCTTTTACTTTAATAGGATGCCTTTTTCCTCTGGCAAAGCCCTCCGTTGGGCATCTGTCACTCCGAGTTTTGCTCCGGCTCTTAAGCCCTGCGTTCAGCTTAAGCCGCTATGGCGCAACCACCGTTTTACCTGGCCAGGGCGCTGCGTGGCGCTCTTTTGTGCCGCATTCCTTCGCTAAAAGTGACCCAGTTGTGCGTTAGGCCGCCACTTTCTTCAGATACTTGTCCTCCACATAAAAAGTGGCAAAGGGGAGCAGGGAGGCCACACCAAATATGGCAAAACGCTTAAGCCCCCATTTTTTTTGGACACAGACAATGAGCGCCAGTGCAATGAAGGCAATGAACAGGGCACCGTGAATGTACCCCACAATAATGTTTGGGCCTGGGATTTCCGCCCAATATTTAAGCGGCATGGTGACCCCAAAAAGGGCCAGATAGGAAATACCCTCCAAAATGGCGGTGACTCTAAAGATGGGCAGCATATCAGTTCCCTTTATGGTTATAAATGAATTACCTCGTCATAGGCATCGGCCACGGCTTCCATCACGGCTTCGCTCATAGTGGGGTGCGGATGCACCGCCTTGAGCACTTCGTGCCCGGTGGTCTCCAATTTACGGGCCAACACCGCTTCCGCAATCATGTCCGTTACCCCGGCGCCGATCATATGGCAACCCAGCCATTCGCCGTATTTGGCGTCAAAAATGACCTTTACAAAACCGGTGGGCGTGCCAGATGCCTGGGCCTTGCCGCTGGCCGAAAAGGGAAACTTGCCCACCTTGATGTCCAAGCCCTTTTCCCTGGCCTGTTTTTCGGTGAGCCCCACCGACGCAATTTCAGGTAGGCAATAGGTACAACCGGGAATGTTACCGTAATCCAATGCCTCCACGTGCATCCCGGCTATTTTTTCCACGCAAAGGATGCCTTCCGCAGAGGCCACGTGCGCCAGTGCCGGGCCAGGGGTTACATCGCCAATGGCATAGTAGCCCGGAATGTTGGTCTGGTAGTAGTCGTTCACCACGATCTTGTCACGATCCACGGCAATGCCCACCTCTTCCAGGCCTATGTTCTCAATGTTGGTCTTGATGCCCACGGCAGAAAGCACGATATCTGCCTCCAGGATTTCGGCCCCCTTTTCCTTTTTCACGTTCACCTTGACCCCTTCTCCGGAAGTGTCCACGTGGGTCACTTCGGCCGAGGTCATTATTTTGATGCCTTCTTTTTTGAAACTGCGCTCCAATTGCTTGGAAATTTCCTCGTCTTCCACGGGCACAATGTTGGGCAGGTATTCCACCACGGTCACGTCGGTGCCCATGGCATTGTAGAAGTAGGCAAACTCTATGCCAATGGCACCACTGCCCACAACCACCATTTTCTTGGGCTGTTTTTCCAAGGTCATGGCCTTTCTGTACCCTATGATTTTTTTTCCGTCCTGGGGCAGGCTGGGCAGTTCCCTGCTCCTGGCCCCGGTGGCAATGATGATGTGGTCTGCACCGTATTCCGTGGTGCTGCCATCTGCGGCCTTTACGGAAACCTTTTTTCCGGGTTTTAGGGTACCAAAACCATTGATCACCTCGATCTTGTTCTTTTTCATCAAAAACTGTACGCCCTTGCTCATCCCATCGGCCACATTGCGGCTGCGCTTTACCACGGCATCAAAATCCTTGTCCACGCCCTCTGCCTTAAGGCCATAATCGCCCGCGTGCTGTAAATATTCAAAAACCTGTGCGGATTTCAGCAGGGCCTTTGTGGGAATGCAGCCCCAGTTGAGGCATACGCCCCCGAGGCTTTCCTTTTCAATGATTGCGGTTTTAAGCCCCAATTGGGATGCCCTGATGGCCGTTACATATCCGCCGGGACCACTGCCCAAAACAATTACGTCAAAATTGCTCATGTTGTTACGTTTTTGAAATTTGTATCTGAGATGCCCTAAGGCCGTGCAAAAATACAAAACCCCCGCTTATGGACAATGCAGGGGCGCAAATATCGGGCGGTATCTGGCAGGCCTGGAAAATGCCCTTTGGAGGTACGCCCTCTTTTCCAAGATAGGCGCCTTGGCCGCACCGTATTGGCCCGCCAAACGGGGGCACATTGCCTTGGCGTTGGCCAGGTGGGGCCTATGGGGTTGACCCAGCGGAAGCTTTGCGGAAAAAAAAGGGCACATTGGATGATGTTACGTCCATGGGCGGGGGCATCATTTTGCTTCCATCATTTCGTATCCGGAACAAATTTCAGGGCCACTCCGTTGATGCAGTGGCGTTTTCCGGTGGGGGCGGGGCCATCATCAAAAACATGGCCCAGGTGACCTCCGCAATTGGCGCAGTGTTCTTCCGTTCTCTTGTAGCCAATTTTATAGTCCACGTCATAGGCAACATTGCCC
Organism: Maribacter aquimarinus; assembly: GCF_047345505.1. NCBI lineage: Bacteria > Pseudomonadati > Bacteroidota > Flavobacteriia > Flavobacteriales > Flavobacteriaceae > Maribacter > Maribacter aquimarinus. The sequence continues at coordinate 26,653 of NZ_JBLFEO010000010.1, forward strand.
TCAATTTCTTCGTAAAAACTGGGCCATCCGGTACCGGAGTCGAACTTGGTACTGCTCTTGAACAGCGGATGCCCGCAGCCCGCGCATACGTAAGTGCCCTTTTCCTTGTTCTCCAGCAACGGGCTGGTAAAGGGGTTCTCCGTGGCCGCTTTGCGAAGTACATAGAATGCTTCGGGGCTCAGCTCTTTTTTCCATTCCGCTTCGCTCTTGCTCACGGGAAAGGTTTTTTTGGTGTCGGTGCTTGTCGCGGACGCCACGTCTTTTTGCTGTGCCTCTCCCTTGCAGCTTACCATAAAGAGCAGTATTAGGATTCCTACATGTATTTTCATCTGTTGCTATGTATTTGTCTTTTTAAGGTCAGACCTGCCCGTTCGGTTTCAGGCGGGTATCATTCGCCAACCAACATTTGGGTTGGTATCCAGCATTGATATGGCTCATTTCATAACACTTTTTTTTTCAAAGTTACGCCAACTTCCCTTGCCAGTTTGTTAATGATTTTACAAGAAAAGGCCGGGGATGGCATCCATCCCCGGCCTTTATGGTGCTGCTTATTTGGGCAGGGTTACCTTCCTCACATCGTCCTCGGTGATGCCAAACCGCCCCATGACACGATGGATGTCACTGGTATCCAGTTTTCCGGTAACACCTAAATTGGCGGGAATCACCACCACGCGGAACACTTGGGCTTCAACCAAGGCGGCTGGGGTCAGGGCCACATCGAACTCAGGCTCCAGGAAAATGCTGAAATCGCCTTGGGTAAAGTCAAAGTTGTAGTACAGCAGGCCTTCCACCGAAAAAAACGGCTGCGGCAATTGTCGCCAAACATCCAGGCCGTCCACTACATCTTCCAACCGATACATCAATATCACATCGTCTGGTAGTAGGGAAACATCTTCCGGGTACAGTTCCGGGCCAAATTCATATCTGTTCTCCACATCGTTTATGAGCATGTCCACCTCATATTCAAAAGCCACGGCCTCAAATGCGGCCCCGTCCAGACCCGGCGGACCTTGGGCACCGGGCCTACCATCAAGACCGGGAGGGCCCGGGGGGCCTTCACAGGAGATTAGGAAAAGGGAAATGCATGCGCCTAGGAATAAGGAGATTTTTTTCATGGTGACTGGTTTTAACGATCTAATTGGGATTTCTTATTTTAGGATGTTTCAAAAAGCGTTCCATTTTTTGAAATGCTTTGCAATTATACGATGATCTAACGCAATAAAGTTGGGCATCTTGCCCAGCCCTTGCCCAAAGTTGTTTAGTTTTGTACCCATAAAAAAAAGACGATGGCCCAGGTAGCAGTGCATTCCCTTTTCACCGATTTTGACATTGACCTCTTCAAGGCCGGCAAGCACTACAGATTGTACGATAAATTGGGTTCCCATCCCATGACCCTCAATGGCCAAAAGGGCACGTATTTTGCGGTCTGGGCCCCCACGGCAAGATCGGTCTCCGTCATTGGCGATTTTAACCACTGGAATGCCCATGAACATGAGTTGAACGTGCGTTGGGACTCCAGTGGCATCTGGGAGGGCTTTATACCCAACCTGGGCCACGGAGACAAATACAAGTACAAGATCCAGAGCAACAACAACGGCATTTGGACAGAAAAAGCAGATCCCTTTGGCAGGCGCTGTGAGCACCCGCCCAAAACGGCGTCCGTTATTTGGGAAGCAAGTTACGACTGGAAAGACCAAGCTTGGATGGGCTACAGAAAGGACAAAAATGGACTGGACAAGCCCTACTCTGTCTATGAAGTGCATTTGGGTTCCTGGAAAAGGGACAAGGACAATAATTTTTTGGGCTACGCCCATCTGGCGCAGGATTTGGTGGCCTATGTGAAGGAGATGGGCTATACCCACGTGGAGTTCATGCCCATCATGGAGTACCCCTACGACCCTTCTTGGGGGTACCAGCTTACCGGATATTTTGCCCCGACCTCCCGTTTTGGCACTCCCGAAGAGTTCAAGATGCTGGTGGATGCCTTTCACCAAAACGATATTGGGGTCATTCTGGACTGGGTGCCCAGCCACTTCCCCGAAGATGCCCACGGCCTTGGTTTTTTTGATGGCTCCCACCTGTACGAGCATCCCGATCGCCGAAAAGGCTACCATCCGGACTGGAAGAGCCTTATCTTTAACTACGGTCGCAACGAGGTGCGTGCCTTCTTGATCAGCAATGCCCTTTTCTGGTTGGACCAGTACCATGTGGACGGCCTTCGGGTAGATGCCGTGGCCTCCATGCTCTACTTGGACTATTCCAGGGAAGACGGGGAATGGGAACCCAACATGTACGGCAACAATGAGAACCTGGAGGCAATGAGCTTCATCAGGGAGCTAAACCAAGAAGTTTACGCCAGTTTTGAGGGCGTACAGACCATTGCCGAGGAATCTACCGCCTTTAACGGCGTTTCCAAGCCCGTGCACTTTGGCGGCCTGGGATTTGGGATGAAATGGATGATGGGCTGGATGCACGACACCTTGGAGTACTTCAAGAAAGAGCCCGTTTACCGCAAGCACCACCAGAACGATCTTACCTTTGGGATGACCTATGCCTTTACGGAGAATTTCATGCTGCCCTTTTCCCATGACGAGGTGGTCTATGGGAAACAGTCTTTGGTGTACCGGATGCCGGGCGATGAATGGCAACGTTTTGCCAATTTGAGACTGCTCTTTGGCTATATGTTTACCCATCCCGGCACCAATTTGATGTTCATGGGCGGCGAATTTGGGCAGACGGCCGAATGGAACTTTCAGCAGTCCCTGGACTGGCATTTGTTGCAGTACGATGTGCACAAGGGCACCCAAAGCTTTGTAAAGGCCCTGAACGCCCTTTACAAGGGGTCGCCGGCACTATACGAAAAGCAGTTTAGCCCCGAGGGCTTCCAATGGATAGATTACGGGGACCACGAGAATTCGGTGCTCACCTATGTAAGAAAGGGCCACGAGGCCAAAGATGATCTGATCGTTGCCTGTAATTTTACCCCGGTGCCCAGGGAGGGCTACCGAGTGGGCAATCCGAAGAAAGGAAAATTGAAGGAGTTGCTAAACAGTGACGCCTCGGAATTTGGGGGCAGTGGTATGCTCAACAAGAACATAAAGATGAGCAAAAAGGCCTGGCACGGGCAGGACACTTCCGTGGAATTGGACATTCCCCCTCTGGGAATTGTCATTTTGAAATAATTTTCCCCACAAAAAACGTTATAGTTGGTACTTGCTCGGATTATATTTCCCAATCTGATGGATAAACGTTTTTTTTGTCTGGTCTTAAAAGAGAAATAGGATGATCACCAATACGGAATTGGAATACAAAGGGAACCTCTATCCCAATCAAATAGTGGAATTTAAGCAGGACTCGGATAAATTCTACTTCACTACGGAGAACGGTGTGATCTTACAGGTGACCATTCTTCGCGGAAGCGTCATTCGCTTTAGGTATGCCACCGGACTCACCTTTGAGCCAGATTTTTCATACGCCATAAACCCCAAGGCCACCAAGGGCTACAGCACGCTTGAGGTAGAGGAAACGGACACGGAGTACGTTATCCGTACGGCTCGCATAGATATCTTGGTAGATAAAAAGACCTTGCGGGTACAGATTTCGGACAAGGAAGGTAAGATCATCAATGAAGATGAGCTGGGCTTCCATTGGGAAGAAAATTACGAGTACGGGGGCAATACCGTAAAAATGAGCAAGATCACCCAAGTGGGAGAGAGCTTCTACGGAATGGGGGACAAGGCCACGCACAGCAACCTCAAGGGAAAGCGCGTGCACAATTGGGTCACGGACCAGTATGCCTATGGCAAGGACCAGGAACCTCTGTACAAGGCCATTCCCTTTTATATAGGGCTCACCAAGGGAACGGCATACGGCCTGTTCTTTGACAACAGTTTCAAGACCCATTTCGATTTTGCCCATGAGCGCCGCAACATTACCAGTTTTTGGGCAGATGGGGGCGAGATGAACTATTACTTCATCTATGGCCCCGATATGGCCAAGGTGGTAAACTCCTACTCCGATCTTACCGGCGTGCCCGAGCTCCCTCCCATGTGGGCCCTGGGCTACCACCAGAGCAAATGGAGCTATTACCCGGAGAGCAACGTCAAGGAAATTGCCCAACAGTTCCGGGAAAAGAAGATCCCCTGTGATGCCATCTATCTGGATATTGACTACATGGACGGTTTTCGTTGCTTTACCTGGGACAAGAACCATTTTCCCGATCCCAAGCGCATGATCAAGGAGCTGGAGCAGGACGGGTTCAAGACCGTGGTCATGATCGATCCGGGCATTAAGATAGACAAGGACTACTGGGTGTACCAAGAGGCCAAGGAGAACGATTATTTCTGCAAACGTGGCGATGGCCCCTTGATGCAGGGCAAAGTGTGGCCCGGGGAATGCCATTTTCCGGATTTTACCAATCCGGAGGTGCGCGCTTGGTGGGCCGAGCTGTACAAGGAATTCATGTCCGATATGGGCGTGCACGCGGTATGGAACGATATGAACGAGCCCGCCGTGATGGAGGTGCCCTCCAAAACGGCGCCTTTGGACACCCGGCACAATTATGATGGCCATCCCTGCACCCACCGTAAGGCCCATAACATTTATGGGATGCAGATGGTGCGTGCCACTTATGAAGGGGTTAAAAAATACGTCTATCCCAAAAGACCCTTTGTGATCACCAGGGCCGCTTACGCCGGAACCCAGCGCTACAGCAGTACCTGGACGGGAGACAATGTGGCCACCTGGGAGCATCTATGGATCGCCAATGTGCAGATGCAGCGCATGTGCATGAGCGGCTATTCCTTTGTGGGATCGGACATCGGGGGCTTTGCAGAGCAGCCCAATGGCGAGCTTTTTGCCCGTTGGGTGCAATTGGGCGTGTTCCATCCTTTTTGCCGGGTGCACTCCAGTGGCGACCACGGCGACCAGGAGCCCTGGTCCTTTGGGGAGGAGGTCACGGACATTGTAAGAAAGTTCATAGAATTGAGATATAGGCTCATGCCCTACCTCTACACCATGTTTTATGACTATTCGCACAACCGTAGGCCCATGCTGCAACCCTTGGTCTATTTTGATCAAGAAGATCCCCAGACCCATTTTAGGACGGACGAGTTCATCTTTGGCGAGAAAATCTTGGTTTGTCCCATCCAGGAACCCAGCGCCATGGGCAGGAGAATGTACATCCCCAGGGGAAAATGGTACAATTATTGGAACAACGAACTGGTGGAGGGCGGCGTGGAAAAATGGGTGGAGGCCGCCTTGGACGAGATGCCACTGTACGTAAAGGAGGGTGCCATAATCCCCAAGTACCCCGTACAGCAGTACATTGGCGAGAAAAAATTGGAAGAATTGATATTGGATGCCTATTACAAGGAAGGAGAGGAATCTTCCCGTGTCTATGAAGATGCCCAAGACGGTTATGACTATATGAAGGGGCGCTACTCATTGCGCAATTTTAAATTAAAGGGAAAAACCAATTCGTTAACGATCCAACAGTACAAGGATGGTAGTTTCATAACGGAGTACGATCGGTTTAAACTACAGTTGCACGGTTTGCCCTTTGAGATAGACAAAGTGATGTTGGACAATGAAAGCGTGGCCCTTGATGAGGTGAAACCCAATGGCAGCAATACCCTAATGATAGACAAAAACTTTACCTTGCTGCACATTACGGGCAAATGATTTTTTTGTATTTTGGCATAGCTAAACACTGTTAAAATGAGAAGAATATTTTTAATCTTAGTCCTGTTTTTAGGCGTTTCCGCCTGTAAGGTAAATCCGTTCACCGGTCAAAAAACCTTGAACTTTTACAAGAATGCCCAATTGTTTCCCACAGCTTTTGCGCAGTACGATCAGTTTCTCAATGAGAACAAAGTGATCACCGGAACCCCGGAGGCCAACACCTTGAGAAGGGTGGGCCAGCGCATTTCCTCGGCAGCCGAGCGTTGGTTGGCGGCCAACGGCTATGCCGGATACCTCAAGGATTACAAATGGGAATACAACCTGGTGGAAGACAATACCGTGAACGCCTGGTGCATGCCCGGCGGTAAAATTGTTTTCTACACGGGCATACTGCCCATTACCCAGACCGAGACGGGCATTGCCGTGGTCATGGGGCATGAGGTGGCCCACGCCCTTGCCGATCACGGGGCGCAGCGAATGAGTGCCGGTACCCTACAGCAATTGGGCGCTGTTGGGGTTGCCCTGGCCACAAGTGGAAAGAGTGCCGAGACCCAGAACGCCTTTATGCAGGCCTATGGCATTGGAACCCAGATGGGCGGCATGCTCCCCTTTAGCCGAAGCCACGAGACCGAGGCCGATCGCATTGGGCTGCAGATCATGGCCATTGCGGGGTACAACCCCGATGAGGCCGCCGAGCTCTGGAAAAGAATGAAGGCCAACAGTGGGGGAGAGGCACCACCTGAATTTATGAGCACCCACCCCAGCAATGATACGCGCATAAACAATCTTACCGCTTGGGCACCCTTGGCCAAGGAAGAGGCCGCAAAATTTGGGGTCACCACATTTAGATAGGACATCACTTTTATCGTATATTGAAAGCCGTTCCAAAAAAGAACGGCTTTTTTTATGTCCAAGATCAAGACCGTGCCCCAAAAAGGAAGTAAAAAATTATTGAACGCCTGGGCCTTTTATGACTGGGCCAACTCCGTGTACACGCTTACCATTGCCTCCTCCATTTTCCCCATTTTTTATGCCGCCCTCTTTGTGGATGATGGGCAGCTGGTTAGCGCTTTTGGGTTTGAGATGAAACAAACCGTGCTCATCTCCGTGGTCACGGCCTTTACCTTTTTGGTGGTGGCCATAAGTTCTCCCATTCTATCTGGCATAGCGGATTATACGGGAGACAAAATGCGCTTTATGAAATTTTTCTGTTATATGGGCAGTTTGGGGTGCTTTGGGCTGTATTGGTTCAGTCTGGAGCATATACATCTGAGCCTTCTTTTTTATTTTATGGGACTTTTGGGCTATTGGGGAAGTTTGGTGTTCTACAACTCCTACCTGCCCGATATTGCCTTTGAGCACCAGCAGGATGCCATCAGTGCCAAGGGTTTTTCCCTGGGTTATTTTGGCAGTGTGCTGCTTTTGTTGCTCAATTTGGCCATGGTCATGCAGCCCGCTTGGTTTGGTTTTGATGTGGGCACCACGGAAGAAAGTCTAAATGCCGCCAAATTTGAGGCCATGAAAATATCCTTTGTTACCGTGGGGCTCTGGTGGGCGCTCTTTAGCCAATACACCTTTGCCGTGCTGCCCAAGGGCATCTCCAATGGACAGAAGATCACCAGAAATGTCCTTTTGAACGGTTTCAGGGAGCTGCGGGGCGTATGGTTTCAATTAAAGGAAAATGAGCGGCTAAAGCGTTATCTGGACGCCTTTTTTGTGTTTAGCATGGCCGTGCAGACCATTATGCTCATGGCCGTGTATTTCGGGGAAAAGGAAATTGCCTGGGCCAATGACGGCGAAAAGACCTCGGGGCTGATCATAAGCATTCTGGTGATTCAGCTGGTGGCCATTTTGGGGGCCGTCCTTACCGCCAGGGCCTCCGAGAAATATGGCAATATCAACACGTTGATCGTGGTGAACATCATTTGGATGGGCCTGTGCTTCTATGCCTACTTTATGGAGACCCCGTTTGAGTTCTATGTTGCAGCGGCCCTTGTGGGCTTGGTCATGGGCGGCATCCAGGCGCTGGGGAGGAGCACCTATTCCAAGTTCCTGCCGCCAACCGAAGATACCACCTCCTTCTTCAGCTTTTATGATGTGGCCGAAAAAATTGGGATTGTCATTGGCATGCTCATTTTTGCGGTGGTGGACCAAGTGAGCTCCATGCGCAACGCCATTCTCTTCCTGTTCATTTTTTTCCTCTTCGGGGTGTTGTTGCTCTTTAGGGTAAAAAGGTTGAAGCCTCCAGAAAACTGATGCGGGGGCAATACGGCCGTTCATGCCCCATCAATACTTTGTGATATCCCCGGAGCCCGATGTCTTGGCATCCACTTTGGTTGGGCTGCCTTTGTAGGCTATGTCGCCCGAACCGGAAACCCGTGCACTCAGGGATTCCTTGGCGGTCACCTCAATATCTGCCGAGCCGGAAACAGTGGCTTCCACATGGTCCGCGGCCAGATCGAAGGCCTCAATGTCCCCGCTGCCCGATACGGTGGCCTCAAAACGGGTGGTGCGGCCACTGAGCTCCATATCCCCGGAGCCAGATAGGATGGCTTTCAGGGTGTTCACATCAACATCAAGAGTGATGTCCCCGGAGCCGGACATTTTGGTGTTCAAGGTGTTTCCGCCAAGGGTTGTACTGCCCACGATATCCCCGGACCCGGACAGCGCAATGTCCTCTATGTCGCGAACGGGCACCGTGACCTCTATGCCGTCTTTCCAATTGGAGGGCTTAAGCCGCACCCCATTCTTTGTTTTAATGGTCAATGTGTTGTTGCGTACCTCGGTGACCAAGTGTTCCAAGAGATTGGATTCCCCCCTGAGAATGAGCGCTCCCTCCTGGCCATCCACCAATTTTACGGTGAACCATCCGCTCAGGGCAAGGGCGTCATAGTCTTTGGTGCTACGTTCCACCGTGGTCCAGTCCCCGTTGCCCTTTACGGTCTTGCCCCATTGGGCACAGCCCACCATGGTGGTGGCCAAAAACAAACTTAACATGCTTCTTTTCATCATTGTATTTCGTTTTAGTGGTTCTATTGGTTCATTTTTGGGTAAATCGTATGCTTCCGTACTCGCTGGACAACCGAACGTGACTGTTGGCAGTGGGTTGTCCGTAATGCCCTTCATAACGTTTGGCGGCATTTTTTTCCACCTGTACCGCAAGGATAAAAGCGTCCATACCGCTTACGCCCGCATATTGGGTATTTATGTCAAAGGTAAAATGATAGTTGGGGTGATAGCCAATTCTTATACCGGTGTAGTCTGTGCGCAAGATGAGGTCTCCCGCGCCCTCGCTCATTTCGCCTATGCGCACCGATCCATAGTCTGCGGTAATGTCCACCGATCCTTGGACCAGACCAAGGGATACCGTGATATAGTCGCCATTTCCCTGCACGTTCTTCACCTCGTTCACCGTAATCTTGCCGTAATCGCTGCTGTATTCCAGATCATCCATTTCCCCTACGGTAACGTTGGTATAGTCGGTGACCAATCTTAGATCGCCGGCCCGTTCCACCGTGACATCGGAATAGTCTGCCCGTATCTCGCCGCTCGCCATAAACTCTATCATAGATTTTGAGGTGTAGTCAAAATACAGTTCATTGTTCCTGCCGTTGAGCTGTCCTATTTCCAGGCGGCCATAGTCACAGCTTATTTTGGCATGGCCGTCCAGGCGGTCCAGAAAAATGGTGCCGTAGTCATTGCTCAGGTCCACCCTGTTCTTTACGGGCATCTTAATGGTGTAGTGCACCTGCATGTTCACCTTGTCGTTGTTCCGGCCCCAGTTCCATCCCCAGGAATTGCGCTCTCCAAAAGTTGTCCTGGCCTGCACCAAGGAGGGGCTGGCATCGAACACCACTTCAATTTCCTCCAGTTTTCTTTCCACCCGCTCTTCATGGTCCCCGTTGGTCTTGATGGTGATTTCCATCACCACCTTGTTTTGGTCCCAAGTGGTAATGTTGAGGTTGCCGTAGTCATTGTTGATTTTCAGCAGGGCATCTGCCGTTACCTGGAATTCCCGTTTCAGGGTCTTTTCCTTGGTGTATCTTCCCTGTCCCAGGCCCGGGTGCGCCTGGCACAATAGGCAAAACAACAAGAACACCAGGGTGGTTGTTTTATAAAATGGGGTCTTCATGGTGCATTGTTTTAATTTGGTTAACCATTTCCATCCGTTCCAGCACATCTTGTAAAAGGGCCAATCTCGTTTGGTAATTGGTGATCATGGCCCGTAGCAAGAGCTTGCTGTTGCCGCCTTGGACCAGCTCTTGCTCCAAATGGGCGTAGTCTGCTTCCAAATGTTCCAATTGTTGCAATACATCGGCGATCATCCGCTCCGTGGCGGGGGAGGATTTTTGGCGTATCGCTGTCACTTGTTCCTGTACCAGGCCGGCAAAATGGAACTGTGTCCTTTGAATCTCAGGGGAAAGGGCTCCTTGCCGGGGGTCTTGGACACCAGTTCCTTGAAGGTAGAGGCCAAGGCCCACGCCCACCAATACCGCGGCCACGGCGGCCCACTTCCAAGACCATTTCCTTCCCTGATCCAGGCCCTGGTGGGTTGCGCGGCCTTGCAAACGGGCTTCAAAACGTTCTGTATGGCCTTCTATGGGCCGTGCCACATCAAAGCGTCCCTTAAGTTCCTTAAAAAGTTGTTCCAGTTCTTTATCTTCCATCAATGGGGCATTTTTATTTTTTTTCTCAGACTTTCCTTCGCCCTTGAAATGGTGGTTCTGCAATTGCCGTAACTCAGATTCATGATGCCGGCCACCTCTTCGTAATCGTACCCCTCTATTAAATGTAGGGTAAGGGCAATACGGTAGTTTTCCTTTAGCTGGGCCAAGCTCTTTATGACCTGCCGGGCCTTGCGCACGGTCGCTTCCTGGTCCCTGGGCGTTGTGGTCTCGTCTTCCACTTTGTAAAGGATGTCCTCCAAGGGCACTTCGCCCCGTTTCTTTTGCGTCTTGTAATGCTGAAAACTATTGTTCAGCACAATTTTTTTTAACCAGGCCCCAAACGTCACTTCGCCCTTAAAACGGTGCAAATGGGTAAAAGCGCTCAAAAAGGACTCTTGCATGATGTCTTCCGCGGCCGCCGCATCCTTTACCACGCGCCATGCCGCATTGTACATGGCGTGGTAGTATTTGTTGTACACCCGCAGCTGTGCTTTTTGGTTGCCCTCCCTGCACTGTTGGAGCAACACCGCCATATGTTCTTCGCCTGGGCTCAAAAAGCGTTGGTTTGTAGTAAGGAGGCCAAAAGGTACGCTTTGTTACAGTTTTAGAAAAAAAATGTGCTGTCCGGGCGGCCCGGCAAAAAACGGTGGTGCAAGGAATGAGCTTGGCACGGGAATTGAATTACGCAGTGGAAAAAAGCATGCCTTGGCTTTAACCCGCCCATTATGTGGTGTTTATAAGGTGACAAAAGAGAGATTGATAACCCTAAAATTGCCGTTCTGAGTGACAGAATGGCCGATATTTAGCTATGGAAGATTCCAAATTTTCGAATTTTGACAATATGTCCTTGCAAGGGATAGATGAGGACTCAGAATTGATTCCTTTGTTGACGGCGGAGGATGAAGAGCAAATGAACAGCGAAGAGCTGCCCCAGACCCTGCCCATTCTGCCCTTGCGCAATACCGTGCTCTTTCCCGGGGTGGTCATTCCCATAACGGCCGGAAGGGACAGTTCCATCCGGTTGATAAAGGAAGCCAACAACGGATCAAAGGTCATTGGCGTGGTTTCCCAGAAAGATGAGCAAACGGAAGAGCCCAATGTTGAGGACATCAACACCTTGGGCACCGTGGCCAGAATTTTGCGCGTGTTGCAGATGCCAGACGGGAACACCACGGTGATCATCCAGGGCAAAAAGCGGTTTGAGATCGCGGAAGTGCTCACCAAGAAACCTTATCTGACCGCCACGGTACGGGAAACCCCGGAATTGCGGCCCGAACCCAACAACAGGGAATTTGCCGCCATCATTGACAGCATCAAGGAGCTGGCCCTGAAAATAATAAGGGACAACCCCAACATTCCCAGCGAGGCCTCATTTGCCATAAAGAACATTCAGAGCAATTCCTTCCTCATCAACTTTGTTTCCAGTAACCTTAACACGGACGTAAAGGACAAGCAGGGCCTGCTGGAAATAGGCAACCTACAGGACAGGGCCCTGGCCACCTTGAAGTACATGAACGTGGAGCTCCAAAAACTGGAACTCAAGAACGATATCCAGAGCAAGGTGCGCAGTGACCTGGACAAACAACAGCGGGAATATTTTCTGCACCAGCAGATGAAGACCATCCAGGAGGAACTGGGCGGGGTGTCTTACGATGAGGAGCTGGAAGAAATGCGCGCCAGGGGCGAAAAGAAGAAGTGGGACGATAAGGTGGCGGAGCATTTTGCCAAGGAATTGGCCAAGATGCAGCGCATGAATCCCCAGGTGGCGGAATACAGCATTCAGCGCAATTACCTGGACCTGATCTTGGATCTGCCCTGGAACGAGTTCTCCAAGGACAAGTTTGATCTTAAGCGGGCCCAGAAAATTTTGGACCGGGACCATTATGGTCTGGAAGATGTGAAGAAGCGCATCATAGAGTATTTGGCCGTTTTAAAGCTCAGGAACGATATGAAGTCGCCCATTCTGTGTCTCTACGGGCCACCGGGCGTGGGAAAAACCTCCTTGGGCAAGTCGGTGGCCGAGGCCCTTGGACGGGAGTACGTGCGCATGTCCCTGGGCGGGCTGCGCGATGAGGCGGAGATCCGGGGCCATAGAAAGACCTATATCGGGGCCATGCCGGGCCGCATTGTGCAAAGCCTAAAAAAGGCGGGCACCTCCAATCCCGTCTTTATCCTGGACGAGATAGACAAACTCTCCAACAGCCATCAGGGAGATCCCTCTTCCGCCATGCTCGAGGTCTTGGACCCGGAACAGAACAGTGAGTTCCATGACAATTTCCTGGAAATGGGCTACGACCTCTCCAAGGTCATGTTCATAGCCACGGCAAACGATCTGGGCAGCATACAGCCGGCCCTGCGAGACCGTATGGAGATCATTCACGTAAATGGCTATACCATTGAGGAAAAAGTGGAGATTGCCAAAAGGCATCTCTTGCCCAAGCAGTTACAGGAGCACGGCCTGGACAAGAGCCATTTAAAAATTGCCAAGCCACAGCTGGAAAAAATTGTGGAAGGCTATACCCGGGAATCTGGCGTACGGGGTCTGGAGAAACAGATCGCCAAAATGGTGCGCTATGCCGCCAAGAACATTGCCACGGAAGAGGCCTATGACGTAAAAGCCACCAATGAGACCATTGTGGCGGTGCTGGGCGCCCCCAAAATGGAGCGGGACAAGTACGAGAACAACGAAGTGGCCGGGGTGGTCACCGGACTGGCCTGGACCAGCGTGGGCGGGGACATCCTCTTCATAGAAAGTATTTTGAGCAAGGGCAAGGGCAACCTGAGCATAACCGGCAACCTGGGCAAGGTGATGAAGGAATCGGCCACCATTGCCATGGAGTACATCAAATCCAACGCAGCGAGCTTTGACCTGGACAGTGAGGTGTTCGATAGGTACAATGTTCACATCCACGTGCCCGAAGGGGCAACGCCCAAAGACGGTCCCAGTGCGGGCATCACCATGCTCACCTCACTGGTCTCCCTGTTCACCCAGCGCAAGGTGAAAAAGAGTTTGGCCATGACCGGAGAGATCACCCTCAGGGGAAAAGTGCTTCCCGTGGGGGGCATCAAAGAGAAAATACTGGCGGCAAAACGTGCCAGGATAAAAGAGATCATTTTGTGCGCGGACAATGAGCGAGACATCAAGGAGATCAAGGAAGATTATCTCAAGGGCCTTACGTTTCACTACGTCACCGAGATGCACGAGGTCATTGCCCTGGCCCTGACCCGGACCAAGGTCAAGAACGCCAAGAAATTATAAACATTCTGGCTACCTTTGCCCTATGAAACAGATCACCATTGCCATAGATGGTTTTTCATCCACGGGAAAAAGCACCCTGGCCAAGCAGCTGGCCAAGGCCCTGGGCTACGTGTACGTGGACACGGGGGCCATGTACCGTGCCGTGACCCTTTTTGCCATGCAAAACGAACTGGTCAAGGACGGGACGTTGGATGGAGCCGCCCTGGTAGATCGGTTGGATGAGATCACCTTAAAGTTCGTTTTTAATCCGGAACTGGGATATGCAGAAATGTATTTGAACGGCGAAAATGTGGAAAAGGCCATCAGGACCCTGTCCGTTTCAAAATGGGTGAGCCACGTGGCCGAGATAGCGGAAGTGCGCAAAAAACTGGTGCAACTGCAACAAGAGATGGGTAAAGTCAAGGGCATCGTCATGGATGGCCGTGACATAGGCACGGTGGTGTTCCCGGAGGCCGAGCTAAAGATCTTCATGACGGCCTCCCCGGAGAAAAGGGCCTACAGGCGCTACAAGGAACTGCTGGACCGGGGAGAAAAGGTGAGCTACGCAGACATCCTGGAGAATGTGGAAAAGCGGGACCACATAGATTCCCACAGGGAGGAGTCGCCCTTGCGCAAAGCGGCCGGATCCATTACGTTTGACAATAGTGATATGGGCCTCAAGGAGCAGTTTGAGCGCATCCACAATTACGCCTTACGCGTTATCCAGGGCTGACCTGGCCCCAAGGGATGCCCGGTGCAATGGCCTTGGGTTGGCCGTACATCAATCCAAAGAAACAAAAAAAAGCGCCCCAAAGGCGCCTTTAACGTTCATCTTTCCCTTGGTTCCCTAAATTTTGGGAATCACCAATTCCTGATCGGGGTGGATCACATCCGGATTTTTTAAGATGTTGGTGTTGGCCTCAAATATGGCCTTGTACTTCATGGGGTCCCCGTAATACTGCTTGGCGATCTTGCTAAGGGATTCCCCGCTCTTTACGGTGTGCCTGTGGTAAACGGACTCGTCCGCCACCGTGATATTGGCCTTGATGTCAGACGGGTTTTCACCACCTATGGCCTTGATCTTGTCCCAGAGCAGGTCTTTTTCGTAGGCCGTCTTGGCCTGCCCCTTTACTTTAAGGATGCCGTTTTCCTCGGTCACGTTGCCGTCTTGGATCTTCAACTGCTCCCCAAGCTCCAGCACGGGCTGATATTTTGCTTTAACGCTCATTTTGTGTATTTGTTATGGTTACTATTTAGGAGGGAAAGATACACATATTTACCATAAATCATCCCAAAAAAGACCAAAAGGGCATGCGATTTCATTGAGGGGGCACAATAGTTTGCATTTAAACAATTTAATCGTAATTTTGCACTCCTTTTTTGGCAGATGTACAGGAGCAATCAAGGGTAAAAAATAAAGATAACAACTTTCATGAACGGTGCGCAACTCCTGTCCCTTTTATGAGATACAAATGTAGATCAGCAAATGGCTGAAGAAAAAACAAACACCGAGGTGGAACAGACCGCCGAGGTGAACAAAGAGGTGGATCAGACCACCCAAGCAACCCCGGAAGTGGTGGAGACACCCAAACAAGACCCACAGGAATTTCTTGAAAACTTTGACTGGGAAAAATACGAACAGGGCATTGAGCGCGTGGACGACTCCAAGTTGAAGGAGTTTGAGGAGCTCGTGGCCGAAAATTTCGTGGACACCGCAGATGAGGAAGTGGTCCAGGGCACCGTGGTGTACATCACGGACCGTGAGGCGATCATTGACATCAATGCCAAGTCCGAAGGGGTCATTTCCTTGAATGAGTTCCGCTACAATCCGGACCTAAAAGTGGGGGACAAGGTAGAGGTGCTCATTGACATCCGTGAAGACAAAAGCGGCCAATTGGTACTCTCGCACCGAAAGGCGCGCACCATTATGGCTTGGGACCGAGTCAATGCGGCCCACGATAAAGAAGAGATCGTAAGCGGTTTTGTTAAGTGCAGGACCAAGGGCGGCATGATCGTGGACGTATTTGGCATCGAGGCTTTCTTGCCAGGCTCTCAAATAGATGTGAAGCCCATACGCGATTACGACCAGTACGTGAACAAGACCATGGAGTTCAAGGTGGTGAAGATCAACCACGAGTTCAAGAACGTGGTGGTTTCCCACAAGGCCCTTATTGAGGCCGATATTGAAGAACAGAAAAAGGAGATCATTTCCCAATTGGAGAAAGGACAGGTACTGGAAGGTGTTGTCAAGAACATCACCTCTTACGGCGTCTTTATCGACTTGGGCGGTGTGGACGGCCTCGTGCACATCACAGATCTATCTTGGAGCCGCATAAACCACCCCAATGAAGTGGTGGAGCTCGATCAGAAGCTAAACGTGGTGATCTTGGATTTTGATGAGAACAAGTCAAGGATCCAGCTGGGTCTAAAACAACTGGAGAAACATCCTTGGGAAGCCCTGAGCGATGAGATCAAGATCGGGGACAAGGTAAAAGGAAGGGTGGTTGTGATCGCAGATTACGGTGCCTTTATTGAAGTGGTGGAAGGTGTTGAGGGATTGATACACGTATCCGAGATGTCATGGTCCACCCACCTGCGTTCCGCCCAGGATTTTGTGAAGGTAGGAGATGAGTTGGAGGCCGTTGTGCTCACCTTGGATCGGGAAGATCGCAAGATGTCCTTGGGCATCAAGCAATTGACGCCAGACCCTTGGACAGACATTACCACCAAATATCCCGTTGGCTCCAGACATAAAGGTATTGTAAGGAACTTTACCAACTTTGGTGTCTTCGTGGAACTGGAAGAGGGCATAGACGGGTTGATCTACATCTCCGATCTGTCCTGGACCAAAAAAGTGAAGCATCCATCAGAATTTACCAATGTGGGAGACACCTTGGAGGTGGAAGTATTGGAACTGGACGTGGACGGCCGCAAACTGAGCCTTGGACACAAACAGACCACGGAGAATCCTTGGGACAAGTACGAGAAGGAGTTTGGTCTGGGAACCAAGCACACCGCCGCGATCACCGAGATCGTGGACAAAGGTGCCACGATCGATTTCAACGAGGACATCACCGCCTTTGTGCCCCAGCGCCACCTGGAGAAGGAAGATGGCAAAAAACTTGGAAAGGGCGAAGAGGCCGAATTCCAGATCATAGAGTTCAACAAGGACTTTAAGCGTGTGGTGGCCAGCCATACGGCCATATTCCGTGAGGAAGAACAGCGCAACATCAAGGCAGCCGCCAAGAGGCAGGCCGCCAGTGCCGATGAGGCCAAGCCCACCCTGGGCGATGCCAATGACGCACTGCAAGCGTTAAAGGACAAAATGGAAGCAGACAGCAAAAACAAGAAGTAACCATTTTTGCCCCATGTTATAAAAGCCCCGACATTGCTGTCGGGGCTTTTTGCTTTTGGTGGTACAGGCCTTACGGCCCAAAAGGTGGTGGCTGTCCAAAGCCGTCCCATTCGGGGAAATGCCAATAGATCACACGGGGAACATGCATGGATGCCCCGTGAGCGACAAGGGTTCCGTACTTTTGTTCATGGGGCCAAATTGGTTGGGGATAATTCCTTATTTTTGTTTCACAACAGTCTAGCAGGCCCCAAATGAGTCAGAAGGTATTACTTTCTTCCAAGGAGATCAACATCATACTTCATCGGTTGGCCTGCCAGTTGTTGGAAAACCATATACATTTTAACAACACCGCCCTCATTGGCTTGCAGCCAAGGGGAATTTACGTGGCCCAGAGGCTTTGCGCCATATTAAAGGAAGAATATGGGGTGGGCAACGTGGAACTTGGCACTTTGGACATCACTTTTTTCAGGGACGATTTCCGGAGGGGCCAAAAGCCCTTGGAGGCCACCCGTACCAACATCAATTTTTTGGTGGAGGACAAGAAAGTGGTGTTGATCGATGACGTGCTCTACACCGGCAGAAGCATCAATGCCGCCCTGACCGCCCTCCAGTCCTTTGGGCGCCCGGCAGAAGTGGAGCTGCTGTGCCTCATAGACCGTCGTTTTAGCCGGCATTTGCCCATACAGCCCAATTACAGGGGACGGCAAGTGGACGCCATTCACGGTGAAAAGGTAAAGGTAATGTGGGAAGAGAACGATGGCGAGGATCTGATATATCTAGTAAAGAACTAACACTGACCATTATGTTGTTCAAAGACTTACTGAGCAAAGAACTGGAGGAAAGGGCCGCCAGACAGCTAAAGGCAAAAGACAGCGTGCACATTTCCTTTGGGCCCTTCGGGGGCTTGGACGAGATGTACCGCTTGGGGCGCGACCTGAGACGGGAGGTGCCCCGGGAGCTGGGCAAATACGACAGTCATGACCTGGCCCTGGACAATAGCCACGGAACACTCGAGGCGCACGGCCCCAATGCTGAAAAACTGTACAAAGCCATGCTGCCCGTACTACAGACCTACGACTTTTTAAGAAATGCCACGGTAAAACTTGTTTTTGTTGGCAATGACGGAAGTACTTCCGATATAGAATTTGAGCTGGAGGCCGCAAAACCCGGGAATGCCCCATAAACAAACCAAAAGAAATGAGTGAACTGAGTGTGAATCACTTACTGGGCATTAAATACCTCAATGAGGCCGATATACAGCTCATTTTTGAAACGGCAGACCATTTTAAGGAAGTCATCAATCGGTCCATTAAGAAGGTGCCCTCCCTCAGGGACATTACCATTGCCAACATTTTTTTTGAGAACAGCACCCGCACCAAACTCTCCTTTGAACTGGCCCAAAAGAGACTCTCCGCGGATGTCATTAACTTTTCGGCCTCCCAGTCTTCCGTAAAAAAGGGAGAGACCCTCATTGACACGGTGAACAACATCCTGGCCATGAAGGTGGATATGGTGGTCATGCGGCACCCAAATCCGGGGGCCGGCATCTTCTTGGCCAGGCACGTAAAGGCCGCCATTGTCAATGCCGGGGACGGCGCCCACGAACACCCTACCCAGGCCTTGCTGGATTCGTACTCCATCCGGGAAAAATTGGGTGATGTGGCCGGAAAAAACGTGGTCATTGTAGGGGACATTCTACATTCCAGAGTGGCCCTCTCCAATATCTTCGCCCTACAATTGCAAGGTGCCAACGTAAAGGTCTGCGGCCCCAGGACCTTGCTCCCCAAACATATCGAAGCCTTGGGCGTGGGCGTGGAGACCAATTTAAAAAAGGCCCTGAAGTGGTGCGATGTGGCCAATATGCTGCGCATCCAGAACGAAAGGCTGGACATTAGCTACTTTCCCACCACGCGGGAGTACACCCAACAATTTGGAGTGACCATGGACATCCTGAACGAGGTGGACAAGGAGATCGTGATCATGCATCCGGGCCCCATAAACAGGGGAGTGGAAATAAGCAGTGAAGTGGCAGACTCCAAGCAGTCCATCATTTTGAACCAAGTGGAGAACGGGGTAGCCATAAGGATGGCGGTCATATACCTCCTGGCCTCCAAAATAAAACATTGATGTTATGATATACGATAAGGAGGGTAGCACCACCATCGTTTACCAAGAAAAGCCAAAAATAACCGCCTTTGTGGAAAATTTGGCAAAAGCCTACCCCAAGTTGAGGAACGATCATCTCATTTTAAACCTGTTCACCTTCAAGGATCTGGTGGTCAATGATGTGCTGGAGTTCTTGGAGCTGTCCAACACGCACAAAAGGGCCGGAAAATCTTTTGTCATCGTCACGGACAGATTTTCCTATGACGAGGTGCCGGAGGAACTTACCTTGGTCCCCACGCTTCAGGAAGCCCGGGACATTGTGGAAATGGAAGAAATGGAAAGGGACCTGGGGCTTTGAAGTTGACCATATTGGGCTGCTATGCGGCCACTCCGCGCGCACTTACCAACCCCACCGCACAGGTACTGGAGATAAAAAACCATACGTTTCTCATTGACTGTGGCGAAGGTACCCAGGTTCAGTTGCGGAAGTACAAGATAAAGTTTTCCAGAATCAACCATATTTTTATTTCCCATCTGCACGGAGACCATTTTTTTGGTCTTCCCGGGCTCATATCCACATTCCGTTTATTGGGTCGTGACAGGGAGCTGCACGTGTACGGCCCAAAAGGAATCAAGGAGGCCATTACGCTCCTCTTGAAACTGGGCGATTCCTGGACCAACTACCCCCTGTACTTCCATGAGCTGGGTTCCGCCGAAAGTACCTTGGTGTTCCAAGACGACAAGGTGAGCGTGCGCACCATTCCCTTGGACCATAGGATTTACACCAATGGCTTCCTGTTTCAAGAAAAGGAAGCGGACCGCACCTTGAATATTGAAGCCGCCAGGGCCCACGGGGTGGACACCGCCTATTTTCGGAACATCAAGAAAGGCAGGGATGTGGTGATGGACAATGGGAAGATCATTAAAAATGAGGTCCTTTCCTTTGATCCCCCCAAGCCCAAGTCGTACGCCTTTTGCAGTGACACGGCCTTTAAGCCCAATATAGTGCCCCTCATAAAAAAGGCGGACGTGCTCTATCACGAGGCCACCTTCTTGCAGTCCCAAGTCCTTTTGGCCCAGAAAACCAAGCACAGCACGGCCAAACAGGCCGCGGAAATTGCCAAAATGGCAGAGGTGGGCACCCTGGTGCTGGGCCATTATTCCACTAGATACCCATCATTGGATGCCTTTGCGGAAGAGGCGGCCACTGTTTTTCCCAAGGTGTTGCTGGCCAATGATGGGGTGTCTTTTCAATTCTAACCACCAGTACCTTGCTTCCTGGGCTAACCATGGGGAAGCCGATTTTTTTTTGGGTTGAAGGAAGTGAGGTGCTCTTTACCATCAGAACATCGAGTCGGGCAAGGTCAATGAACTGTCTTGCCCCTGACCATTTCCCAAAGGACGATCGGCCGAATCACTGATTCCTTTTCGAGGCCAGAAAGAACACTTCAATTTCTTTCGCCAATTTCTTAAAGAGAACGCGTATGGCTTGGTTTTGGCTTCCATCTAAAAGCCCTTAAAACCTTTGGCATCTTGTTTTTTTTGTTGAAATTTGATAAAAACGATAAGAGCGGAACCTATGCAGAAAGATTTGGGCGATTACAGAAAATCGTACGAAAAAAGCGCGTTGTTGGAAGAGGCCATCACCGATAACCCCATGCAACTTTTCCAGACCTGGTTTTATGAGGTGGAGGCCTCCGAGAGTGTGGAGGAGCCCAATGCCATGAGCATTTCCACGGTGGGGCAGGATGGCTACCCAAAGACCCGGGTGGTACTATTGAAGAAATATACCCACGAGGGATTTATTTTCTACACCAACTACCAAAGTGAGAAAGGGCGCGCCATTGCCCGGGACCCCAAGGTCTGCCTGTCTTTCTTCTGGCCCAAGATGGAACGCCAGGTCATTGTTAAGGGCACGGCCGAGAAGGTCCCGGAAAATATGTCCGATGGGTATTTTGAATCCCGGCCGGACGGAAGCAAGCTCGGGGCCCTGGTTTCTCCGCAAAGCGAGGTCATTGCCTCCCGCAGGGTGCTTGAAGACCAGCTTGCGCAGTTGGAGAAAGCCTATGCCAACAAGGAGATTCCCCGTCCCGAATTTTGGGGCGGGTACCTGGTTAGGCCCGTGTCCATGGAATTTTGGCAAGGAAGGCCCAACCGGCTGCACGATCGTCTGCGCTATAGCCTGCAGAAAGACTGGAACTGGAAACTGGAGCGCTTGGCCCCATAAAAGGTAAACGATGAAAGAGGTGATCTTTATGCGGCACGGAAAGTCGTCCTGGGAATACGAGGTGGGTGATCAGGACAGGCCCTTGAGCCAAAGGGGCGTACACGATGCCCATTTGGTGGGAGCGGCGCTGTGCGATCTGCAGTTGCCTTTGGACCACTTCTATAGCAGTCCGGCCAACCGGGCCCTGCATACCTGCATGATCTGCACGCGAGAGGTCAGCTTTCCCCCGGACCGTATTTCCATTGTGTCCCAGCTCTATGATTTTTCCGGCCACCATGCACTTGAATTTTTGCGGTCCCTGGACACGGACCTGCAGCGCGTCATGGTCTTTGGGCACAACCACGCCTTTACCCATTTGGTGAATGAGCTGGGCAGTGTTCGTCATGACAACGTGCCCACCAGTGGCCTGGTGCACCTGCGCTTTGATGTGGGCGCGTGGAGTGCCCTTGGACCGGGCGGAACCACGGTACGGTCCATTTTTCCCAAAGAAATGAGATAAGGATGAAAGAGAGCAACAACCAATATATAAACAGGGAGATCAGCTGGCTTTATTTTAACGATAGGGTCTTGCAGGAGAGTGCGGACAAGAATGTGCCGCTCATAGAACGCTTGCGTTTTTTGGGGATATTTTCCAATAACCTGGACGAATTTTTCAAGGTGCGCTACGCCACGGTGAAGCGTATTGTGCATGCCGGCAAGAGCGGTAAAAGCGAGCTGGGCGGGGAAAAGGCCAAAGATTTGCTGGAAGAGATCACCAAGATCGTCATTGGCCAGCAGACCAAGAGCTTGGGCATCCTTAAGGAAATCCAGAAAGAGCTGGAGGGCCAAAACATCTTTATGCTGCATGAAAACGATTTGAACCCATCGCAGCAACAATTCGTGAAACGTTACTTTTTTCAGAACGTGAGCCCCCAGCTCATGACCATTATCCTAAACGACCTCACCCAGTTTCCAAGGCTCAAGGACACTGCGGCCTACTTGGCCATTCGCATGCTCATAAAGGGCAACAACGCCAAAAAGGAAAAGCGTTATGCACTCATTGAGATCCCCAAGGGCATCGATCGTTTTGTGGTGCTTCCCAAGGAGGGCGAGAAAAACTTCATCATCATGCTCGATGATGTGATCCGCTACTGTCTGGACAATATCTTTACCATGTTCGAGTACGATTTTATTTCGGCCCATATGATCAAGATCACCAGGGATGCGGAACTCGATATGGACAATGACCTGAGCAAGAGCTTCATTGAAAAAATATCGGCCAGCGTGGAAGACAGGAAAATGGGCGATCCGGTGCGCTTTGTCTATGACAAGAGCATTGGGAGCGATACCCTGGTCTTTCTCAAGGAAAAAATGGGCATTGAGGGCACGGACAGCGTGATCCCCGGTGGCCGCTACCACAACAGAAGGGACTACATGGGTTTTCCCAGCCTGGGCAGGAAGGACCTGCTCTACGAAAAAATAACGCCATTGCCCGTAAAGGGCTTGAGCATGGAGGGAAGCATCCTGGAAGAAATTGCCAAAAAGGATTATTTGCAGTACACGCCCTACCATACTTTTGGGTATATCCTCAAGTTTTTGAGGGAGGCTGCGCTGGATCCCAAGGTAAGGACCATAAAAATCACCGTTTACCGCTTGGCCAATGACTCCCAGGTGGCCGCCTCCCTGATCAATGCCGTAAAGAACGGCAAGCAGGTCACCGTGCAGATAGAACTGCAGGCCAGGTTTGATGAGCAGGCCAACATACAATATGCGGAACAACTGCAATCCGAGGGCGTAAAGCTCATTTTTGGCGTGCCCGGGCTAAAGGTGCACAGCAAAATCTGTCTTGTGGAACGGGAAGAGTTGGCCGGACTGAAACGTTACGGCTTTATCAGTACGGGCAATTTTAACGAGTCCACCGCCCGGATATACACGGATTACACCTTGTTTACGGCCCATGAGGCCATTTTAAAGGAGTTGAACAAGGTGTTCGATTTTTTTGAGACCACCTACAAGATCAACAAATACAAACATTTGATCGTATCCCCGCACTACACCAAAGGTGCTTTCATAAAATTGATAGACCAAGAGATTTCCAACGCCATTCTGGGCAAGGAGGCCTTCATCCAAATAAAGATGAACAGCTTTACCTCCTACAAAATGGTGGACAAACTGTACGAGGCCAGCAGGGCAGGGGTAAAGATACAGCTTATTATCAGGGGGGTGTGCTGTTTGGTGCCCGGCGTAAAGGGAATGAGCGAGAACATTGAGGCCATCAGTGTGGTGGACAAGTTCTTGGAGCACACCCGATTGTTCATTTTTGCCAATGGGGGCCACCCCAAGGTCTATATATCCTCGGCAGACTGGATGACCCGGAACCTGGATTACCGGGTAGAGGTGGGCTGCCCCATTTACGACAAGGACATAAAGCGCGAGCTAATGGATACCTTTGCCATCTGTTGGGCAGACAACACCAAGGCCCGGGTGTTCACCGACACACAAGACAATAAATATCGCAAGGTGCAGGGGCCCAAGCGGAGGTCGCAGTTCGAGACCTACGAATATTACCGTAAAAAACAGGAGAAGAAGTAATTGCAAAGTGGGGCAGGCTACCCGTGCACCGTTTCCTTGTTGCCAAGATTCCTCATGATGTCCGCTTCATGGGCCAAAAGCGCTTGCCATTTTTGGTTCACCTCATCGGGGTCACCGTATTTTCGGGCAAACTTCAGGAACATGGTATAGTGTCCCGCCTCGCTGATCATCAATTTTCTGTAAAATTCGGCCAAGTCCTTATCTTCCAGCGCTTCGGACAAGAGACGAAAGCGCTCACAACTGCGTGCCTCAATGAGCGCAGCGTACAACAAGCGGTGCACCAATTGGGTGGTGCGGCTACCGCCCTTGGGAAAAAAGGACACCAGTTGCAGCACATAGTCATCCTTGCGATCCCTGCCCAAGGTCTTCCCGCGCGCCAGTATGCGGTCATGCACCATTTTAAAATGGCCCATTTCCTCCCTGGCCAGGGCCACCATTTCCGTGACCAGTTCCGTATATTCCGGGAAGGAAACGATCAGGGAGATGGCCGTGCTGGCCGCCTTTTGCTCGCAATAGGCATGATCGGTGAGGATTTCATCTATGTTTTTTTCCACAATGTTCACCCATCTCGGGTCTGTGGGCAGTTTTAGTCCAAGCATCTTTATTTTTTTTCAAAGCTACAAGATCATGGCCAGATGCCACAAAGCTAAGCAGCAAACGAACAAGGGTATCCGGTATTAAAGTATTATTTTTGAAATAACTGTAAATCTGTTTCGTTACATAGCCAAGCGGAGCGGTATTTGTTTTCCATAAAATAAGACAAAAGTGGGTATTGAGAGCATCATAAAAAAAAATGTTCCGGAAAGTGATTTATCCCGTCTGGACCAAACCATAGGGAACATCACGGCCAAGCGCTCCGTTCGCGACCTCTATATGGCCTACAGTTTGCTGAACAAGAATTTTGACAGGGACAAAAAGGTGGTTTGTAGCGATATCGATGAAGATTTGGGGGCGTATCTGGTACAGCACCGGGCCAACCTATTGGATCTGGCCCGTATCCATCTGTTATCTGGGGTGCTGCGGAAAGACCATGATTTTTTTGTGGATAAAGTGGCGAATATCATTCAGGTGGCAGACACCTCGGAGTTGGCCACCTTCTTGCGTTACATGATACTATTGCCCAATGCGGGTGATTTTAAGCAGACCGCGGTCGAGGCCCTCCGTACAAACATAGCCGTCCTGTTCGATGCCATTGCGCTGAACAATCCCTATCCCGGTAAATTTTTCAATGATCGGCAGTGGAACCAAATGTATCTTAAGGCTGCTTTCATGGAACGTGACCTCTCCCAGATACAAGACGTGGATCTTCGGGCCAATAGGGAGCTTTCCCGCATCATATCGGATTACGCGCATGAGCGTTGGGCGGCATCCCGTAAGGTAGATCCATTGTTTTGGAGGCCGGTTGCCCCTTTTTTGGACCAGGCCCTCCTTGAAGATATGCAACGTCTTTTGGAGAGCGATGATGTGGAAGAGAACAAGGCCGGGGCCCTGTGCTGCCACCACTCCAATAATGAACGAGCAATGGCCCTTTTGCAGGGATACCCAGCGCTTTTGGAAGCAATACAACGTAAAGAACTCACCTGGAACACGGTAAAAACAATGTAGTTATGGAAAAAGAAATGATGATCATAGACCCGCATGTGCACATGTCTGCCAGAACCACCGATGATTATGAGGCCATGGCGGCCGCTGGCGTGGTCGCGGTGATCGAGCCCTCTTTTTGGTTGGGACAGCCCCGCACCCAAGTGGGCTCCTTTCAAGATTACTTTAGCAGTTTGGTGGGCTGGGAACCTTTTAGGGCCAGTCAGTTTGGCATCAAACATTATTGCACCATTGGGCTCAATTCCAAAGAGGCCAACAATCCCGCCCTTGCCGAGCAGGTCATGGACCTATTGCCCCTTTACCTGCACAAGGAGAATGTGGTGGCCATTGGGGAAATTGGTTATGACGACCAAACCCCCGAGGAGGACAAGTACTTTAGGATGCAGTTGGAGATGGCCAGGGAACTGGACATGACCGTACAGGTGCATACCCCGCACCGTGACAAAAAAGCGGGAACCATCAAGAGCATGAAGGTATGTCTGGAGCACGGCCTGGACCCCGGCAATGTGATCATTGACCACAACAATGAAGAAACGGTGAAGGAAGTGCTGGACCGTGGCTTCATAGCGGCCTTTACCATTTACCCCAAAACAAAAATGGGGAATGAGCGCATGGTGGAAGTGGTACGCCGGTTTGGCAGTGACAACATCATTGTGGACAGTTCTGCAGACTGGGGCGTTAGCGATCCCCTTGCCGTTCCAAAAACGGCGTCCCTGATGTTAAAGCGCGGCATTGCCAAGGAAGACGTGGTAAAGACCTGTTACCAAAATGCCCTGGACGCCTTCTCCAAAAATGGCAACATGAAAGAGGAACATTGGTTGCGCCCCGCTGGGGTGGACCAGTCCCAGCTTTTCAATGACAACAGCGTACTGCGGGGACAGGTGCCCAGAATAGATGCCGATCAAATAAAGTAGGATGCGAGAAAAGCTCTTGGGCCTTGCCCGTTTGGCAAGGCCTGCGAACCTGCCCACCGCCGCTGCGGACATCTTTGCCGGGGCGGCCTTGGCGCTATGGGTCAATGGCGGTGGGGTGCAGTCCTTCCTGATGGCCAACGGGATTTCTTGGGCCCTGCTGGTACTGGCCTCCATACTGCTCTATGCCGGTGGGGTGGTTTTCAATGACGTTTTTGATGCCGATCTGGATGCCGTGGAGCGTCCGGAGCGGGCCATTCCCCAAGGCGTGGTAAGCATACAAGAGGCCATTGCCTGGGGATGCATACTGATGATCGCGGGCAATGTGCTTGCTTTTTTGGCCTCCCCGATGAGCGGGGTGCTTGCCTTGGTACTTTCGGCAGCGATCATTACCTACGATGCCGTGGCCAAGAACCACGGTTTTTTTGGACCCCTGGCCATGGGGGTCTGCCGAGGTCTTAACCTTATCCTCGGGATGTCCGTCATTGCCGTTATGAGCCCCATTTGGTACTTGTCCCTGGTTCCGGTGGTGTACATCTTTGCCATTACCTTGATCAGCAGGGGAGAGGTGCACGGAAACAATAAAGCCCATATCGTTTGGGCCGGTGGTCTTTTTTTAACCGTGGCGGCGGCCATGCTTTTGGCCATTATGCATCTTGGGGCGCACGTGCTTCCCGCCTTGCCTTTTTTGGGGTTCTTTCTGTTCATGGTGCTACGTCCATTAATGGGTGCCCATCGTGATAATTCGCCAAAAAAAATAAAGAAAGCGGTCATTTCAGGTGTTCTGGCACTCATTGTCATGGATGCCTGCTGGGTGGCCGGTTTTGCAGATTGGACCCTGGCCCTTCCCGTATTGTTGCTTTTGCCCCTATCTTTGTGGTTGTCTAAACTTTTTGCCGTTACCTAAGCGCTATGGAACAAAAAACCATTAAACAATCTTTTTCGGTTCCTTACACCTATCAACTCTATTTTACGGCAGGTGTTTTCAATGCCGATAATCCCCTGTTCACAAATCTCATCAAAGGGTACCGATCGGCCGGACGTACCAAATTGCTTTTTGTGCTGGATGATGGCTTGGGGGCACACCATGGGGAGCTTGCCGAAAAAATAGCAGCATACACCAGCAAGAACAGCGCGCATCTGGACCATGCGGACACTATTACGGTGTTGGGCGGGGAGCGCGCCAAGGAAGGAAACACCCAGGTGGAATTGGTGCTCAAGGCCATTAATGAGAACGCCATTTGCAGACATTCCTTTGTGGTGGCCATTGGCGGCGGTGCGGTGATCGATATGGTGGGGTACGCCGCCGCCATTGCGCACAGAGGGGTAAAACTGATCCGGGTGCCCACCACCGTGCTCGCCCAAAATGATGCCGCCGTGGGTGTAAAGAACAGTGTGAACGTTTTTGGAAAAAAGAATTTCTTGGGCACCTTTGCCCCGCCCCATGCCATTATAAACGATCGTGAATTCTTGGACACCTTGGAACAGCGCGATTGGATTTCTGGCATTGCCGAGGCCATTAAGGTGGCCCTGCTCAAGGACGAAGCCTTTTTTGCCTACATTGAACAGCACGCCATCAACCTAAAAAACAGGGAAATGGAACCCATGCAATACGTCATTTATAAATGTGCCGAGATGCACATGCAACATATTTCGGCAGGAGGGGACCCTTTTGAGGCCGGTAGCAGCAGGCCGTTGGACTTTGGTCATTGGGCCGCCCATAAACTGGAGCACATGACGGGCTATGCCGTGCGCCACGGGGAAGCGGTGGCAAAAGGTATTGCGTTGGACTGTACCTATGCCCATTTAATGGGCCTTTTGGACAATGGGGCCCTACAACGCATCCTTGACGTTTTCACGGCCATTGGTTTTGACATCTCCTTTCCCGTCCATACAGAAAATGGGATGGAGGAACTGCTCCAGGGCATTGAAGAGTTTAGGGAACACCTGGGCGGCACCCTCACCCTCACCTTGATCAAGGGCCTGGGCGTAAAGCATGATGTGCATACCGTGGACAAACCTTTAATGGTGCAAGCCTTGAAACAGTTGAATCAACGTTTTGCCCTAAACCCTTCCTGACCATGCAGTTAAACCAAAACCGGCACCTTACCTATTGCACCAATATCCATCCGGGACAGGATTGGGAGGCCACCTTCAACAGCCTCAAGCAGCATGTGCCTTCCATAAAGCAAGCCCTTAGCCCCAAGAAACCCTTTGGCCTGGGCCTTCGGCTCAGTAACCTGGCCAGTGCGGAATTGGGCTTGGAAAACCGCATGGCCGCGTTCCAGCAATGGCTTAGGGACGAACAGGTGTACGTCTTTACAATGAACGGTTTCCCCTACGGAAATTTTCACCATGAAAAAGTGAAGGATATGGTGCACGCACCAGACTGGACCACCCCGGAAAGGTTGGCCTATACCACGAGGCTCTTTGACCAGTTGGCCGTGTTGCTGCCAAAAGGGCTGGAAGGTGGTGTGTCAACATCGCCCATTAGTTATAAACATTGGCACGGGACGGCGGTGGCCAAAAAGAAGGCTTTGGCCAAGGGAGCGGAACAGCTGGTGGGGGTGGCCCTGCACCTGCACCACTTGGAACAGACCTCCGGAAAGTACATGCACTTGGACATTGAGCCTGAACCGGACGGTCTTTTGGAAAACACCCGGGAAGTGCTCGCCTTTTTTAATGAGGAGCTGTTGCCCGTGGGCATTGAAATCATTGGGGAAGCAATGAAGGTCGGTGCCACGGAAGCGCAGACACTCTTAAAACGGCACATAACCCTATGTTATGACATCTGCCATTTCTCACTGGCTTACGAAGAACCCGAACAGACCTTTGAACAACTGGCAAATGCTGGCATTAAAGTGGGGAAGATACAGGTCAGTGCCGCGCTGAAGGTGCTTTTCAAGGGGGGCGATGACGATGCAATATGGAACGCCCTGCAAGCCTTTGATGAACCCACCTACTTGCACCAGGTTACCGAAAAGACCCCCAATGGAGTAAGCACTTACGCCGATCTGCCCGAAGTCCTTGCGGTACGCGGGCAACACAGGGAGCTCCGCGCCCATTTTCACGTGCCCATTTTTGTGGAGCGCTATGGGAGTTTGCATTCCACCCAAGACCACATCGTCAAGACCCTGGCCTATTTGCGAAAACATGATCTCACTTCTCATTTGGAGGTGGAAACCTATACCTGGGAAGTGCTGCCCGCTGGCATGAAGGAGAACATTACAAACTCCATTGTGCGGGAGCTCCAATGGTTACTAAATGAGATGGGAAAATGAGAAAAACCGTGGTCATCAATGTTGTGGGCCTTACCCAACGTCTCATCGGGGAGCACACCCCTGTCATTTCCGCTTTCGCAAAGTCGGGGAGTGGCAGCACCATAAGCCCGGTGCTGCCAGCGGTGACCTGTACGGCACAGTCTACCTATCTTACCGGGAAATGGCCTTCCGAGCACGGCATTGTGGGCAATGGCTGGTATTTTAAGGAGGAATGTGAAGTGAAATTTTGGAGACAGAGCAACCGCTTGGTGCAAGCGCCCAAAATTTGGGACGAGCTCAAGGGGCTGGACCCCAATTTTACCTGTGCCAATTTCTTTTGGTGGTACAACATGTATTCCAATGCGGACTACAGCATGACGCCCAGGCCCAATTATCTGGCCGATGGACGTAAGATCCCCGATGTGTATTCCCATCCGGCCGCCTTGCGGGACCGGGCACAGGAGGCCTTGGGCACGTTTCCCTTATTTGAATTTTGGGGCCCCAAGACCTCCATCCGCTCTTCACAATGGATCGCGGACGCCGCGATGATGGCAGATGTGGCCCATGACCCCACCCTTACGTTTATCTATTTGCCCCACTTGGACTACAACTTGCAACGCCACGGGCTGGACTTTGGCCTGATACAAAAGGATTTGCGCGAGATCGATCGGGTGGTGGGGCAGCTCTTGGACCATTACCAAAAAAAGGACGCCCACATAGTGCTGCTGTCAGAGTATGGTATTACCAATGTGCACAGACCCGTGCACTTGAACCGGGTGCTGCGTAGCGCTGGGCATTTGGCCCTTAGGGTGGAGCGCGGCCTGGAGCTGTTGGATGCCGGGGCCAGTACTGCCTTTGCCGTGGCAGACCATCAAGTGGCACACATCTATGTGAAACATCCGGAGCGGCTGGAAGAAGTGCGGGCCTTGGTCCGGGCACAGCCCGGGGTGGAGCGGGTATTGAGCGGGGATGAACTGGCCCAGCTGCACTTGGACCATGACCGTTGTGGCGATCTGGTGGCCATTGCGGAAGACGGGGCGTGGTTCACGTATTATTTTTGGTTGGATGATGCCAAGGCCCCCGATTATGCCAGGATGGTGGACATCCATAAAAAACCGGGCTATGATCCAGTGGAGATGATGACGGATCCCAAGGACAAATGGGTCATGGCCAAGGTAGGGGCAAGGTTGCTCAAGAAAAAATTGGGGTTCAGAACCGTAATGGACATCATTCCCTTGGAGGCAGAATTGATCAAGGGAAGTCATGGGCGTATTCCGGAAGATGTGGAAGACCATCCCGTTTTTATCCATAACGTTACCTTGGATGGGGCCAAAACCATTTCGGCCACCGCCGTTTACGACCGCATTAAGCAATTGGTTCTGGATTGATGCAATATCGCTATACGCCTAAGAACAATAACTATGGATCTTTTTTTTAAATTTTTGGGATTTCTCTTTGCGGTGCTTTTTGCTGCCGGTGCCGTGGTACAGCTCAATGATCAAGATGCCGTGGTCTGGGTGGTCATTTACGCCTTGGCGGCCGTGATTTCCCTTTTGTTTGCCCTGGACAGAATTGGATATGTGGCACCCTTGCTCTTGGGCGGGGCCTGCCTTTTCTTTGGTATTTATCTATACCCCGATGATTTTCAAGGCTTTGGTTTGGATGATGGTGATATTGCCACGGTGGAACTGGGCCGCGAGGCCTTTGGCCTATTGATCATTGCAGCGGTCCTTTTGATATTTGCAGCAAGGATCAGGCGGAGGTCCGTTCTATAGATCCAGGTCGAACTCTTTTCTCAAAAGGTCTATGACCGGGTTCTTTTCCCGTAGTTTTTGGTACTTTTCTTCCGGGGTAAAGGCATATTTCTTGGCACTTTCCTCGTTTACCGCGATCTCTAGCCTAATGAAGTGGTTGTTGAGCTCGGTCCTGAGATACTTCATGAGATGGTATTGTTCCCGCTCGATCTCTTTTTTCATGGTACCGTTGGGCAGCTCAATATGGATGCTGTGGTCCGCACCCAGTTTAGGGGTGTCCGTACTCAGGAGGGAGGCAAGGATTTTTTGTCCTTTCGCATCGATGTCCTTCACAAAATTTGCCCAATGCCTCTGTAGGGCTTCCTCCGTAAAATCTTCCCTGGGCAGCTTGTCCTCGTCAATGACCACCTCTATTTTGTTCAGTTCGTGCGCCTTTTTGGCCTGAAGGCTCTTTATGGACAGTCCCGATACTCGTTTTCGGCCAAGCTCGATGCCAATTTTTTCGGCTGGGGCAGGGGTGTGTTGCCCGTTCTTGTCCTCGGTCCGTTCGGCTTCCGTGGGATGCTTTGGTTCCGGTGGTGCCTGGGGCACTTCTTTTTCCGCTGCTTCGGCTAAGTCGGGTTCCTTGTGTGGCTCCTCTACCGGCAATTCCTTTTCGCTGGTCGTTCCGGTGCTCAACGAGGGTTTCGTTGGGGGTGCCATGTCCGTTTCGGTGGCGTTTTCCTGTGGTTTTTGGGAGATTGGCGGGGACGCTTTGGGCAGGCCCCTGTAAAAGGCGGCCGGGGCAATAAAACTGATTTCTTGGTTCTGGAGGGCTACGGATTCAGGATTTTTTTTTTCTCCATTAAAATCAATGGAGGCCAGTTTCATTAGGGTCAGTTCCACCAACAGCCGTTGGTTTTTGCTGGTCCTGTATTTCAGGTCGCAATCGTTGGCCATGTCCAGGGCCTTTAACAGAAAGGGATTACTGGTGCGCCGTGATTGTGCCGCGTACTGTTTTTGTGCGTCTTCGCCCACTTCCAAAAGCGCCACGGTTTCTTGGTGCTTACAGACCATAAGGTCCCTGAAGTGGCTTGCCAGGCCATTGATGAAGTGGTGGCCGTCAAATCCAAGGGAAAGGGTATGGTTAAAGAGCAGTAGCAACTGCGGTATTTGGTGTTCCAAAATAAGGTCCGTGGCCTTGAAGTAGGTCTCGTAGTCCAGCACGTTCAAATTTTCCGTAACGGCTTTCCTGGTCAGTTCCTTGCCGGAAAAACTCACAACGCGGTCAAAAATGGAGAGCGCGTCCCGCATGGCACCATCCGCCTTCTGCGCTATGATATGGAGGGCGTCCGCGTCTGCGTTGATGCCTTGGTTTTCTGCGATGTACATCAGGTATGCCGCCGCATCCTTTACCGTGATGCGCTTAAAATCAAATATTTGGCATCTGGACAGGATGGTGGGAATGATCTTGTGCTTCTCCGTGGTGGCCAAAATGAAGATGGCGTGGTTGGGCGGCTCTTCCAGGGTCTTTAAAAAGGCATTGAAGGCGGCCTGGGAGAGCATGTGCACCTCATCAATGATATAGACTTTGTATTTTCCCACTTGGGGCGGAATGCGTACCTGGTCTATGAGATTCCTGATGTCGTCCACGGAATTGTTGGAGGCGGCATCCAGTTCAAAAATATTGAAGGCGTAGTCTTCGTCCTCGTTTTCGGTGCCGTCGGAGTTGATCTGCTTTGCCAGGATACGGGCGCAGGTGGTCTTGCCCACGCCCCGGGGACCGCAGAAAAGCAGGGCCTGTGCCAAATGATCGTTTTCAATGGCATTCTGGAGGGTATTGGTAATGGCCTGTTGCCCCACAACATCGGCAAATGTCTGGGGCCTGTACTTACGGGCCGATACTATGAAGGGTTCCAAGGCTGCTGTTCTTCTGTTCAACAAATATAAATACTGGGAGGAAATGTAGCTTGTTTTTACCTCGCTTATCATTCATAGTTATCAACAATTGGAGTACCTTTGGCCACAGCAGGCCACCTTATCGCTGCATGCTGGACTTGTGCCAGCGCCCACGTCCTGGTTTACACGGCGTGGGTCCCGATAAAGTTCGGGGTGAAGAGGAAAGTCCGGACACCATAGTGCGGCATAGCGGGTAACGCCCGCCTCCCATGTCCATTGGATGTGGGACGGACCAGTGCAACAGAAAGCAAGTACAGTTAGGCTGTAGTGAAATCAGGTAAACTCTATGCGGTGAAACGCCACGTATATCGGCACTTGAGGGCGGCACGTCCGAGTCGAAGGGTAGGCGGTTGGAGCCTTGGGGCAACCCTTGGCCTAGATAAATGATAAGGGCCCCGATTCCGTTGGGGAACAGAATCCGGCTTACGGCCTGCTTTTTTTATCCGTTCCCCTTTAAAAATCCCGCCCCCAAAAAACGGGTTCGCTTCTCCGGCCCATTTTCAATTGTGCAAGGGTTTTGGCATCAGAACAAGCCCACGATTTCCCCTTCTTCGCTGATGTCCATGCCTTCACTGGCCGGGTGCGCGGGCAATCCGGGCATTCGCATGATGTTGCCGGTTATGGGGATCAGGAACCCGGCTCCGGCCGCAATCTCCACCTCGCGCACCGTGATGATAAAATCCTTGGGCCTGCCCAAGAGCTTGGGGTTGTCCGAGAGCGATTTTTGGGTTTTGGCAATGCAAATGGGCAATGCTTCCAGCCCCAGATCGGCAATGGTGCGCAGATCGGCCTTTGCCTTTGCGGTGTAGTCCACGTGCTTGGCCCCATAGATTTCCTTGGCAATGGTCTCAATTTTTTCGGTAACGGGCAGGTTCCATTCATAGAGGGGCTTAAACGTTGCCGTATTCTTGTCCACGGCGTCCACCACCAGCTGTGCCAGCTCCTTGGCGCCCTCACCTCCTTTTTCCCATACCTCTGCCAGGGCCAGGGCAATCCCGTTTTTCCGGGCAAACTGGGCAATGACCTGTACCTCTTCGTCGGTATCGGTAAGAAATTTGTTTATGGCGATAATGGCGGGGGTGTGGAACTTGGCAATGTTCTCCAGGTGTTTTTCCAGATTGGGCAGTCCCTTGCGCAGGGCCTCCACGTTGGGTTCTGTCAAGGTCTTCAAGGATGCCCCGCCATGATACTTCAATGCCCTTATGGTGGTGGTAAGCACCACTGCCCTGGGGGTTAGCCCGGCGCTCTGGCATTTTATGTCAAAGAATTTTTCGGCACCGAGGTCAAACCCAAATCCGGCTTCGGTTACCGTGTACTCGGAATGGGACATGCCCATCCTTGTGGCTATGACGGAATTGGTGCCCTGGGCTATGTTGGCAAAGGGTCCGCCGTGAATAATGGCAGGGTTTCCGGCAATGGTCTGTACCAAGTTGGGCTTAATGGCGTCCTTTAGAAGTACGGTCATGGCGCCTTCGGCTTTGAGGTCCCTGGCGTAGATGGCGGTTTTGTCATGGGTATAGCCCACAAAGATATTGCCCAGCCGTTTCTTTAGGTCCTGAAGGTTTTCGGCCAGGCACAGGATCGCCATGATTTCCGAGGCCGCCGTAATGTCAAAACCGGTCTCTCGGGGCACTCCGGAGGTGGTGCCGCCCAGGCCTACGATCACGCGCCGCAGCGCTCGGTCGTTCAGGTCCATTACCCTTTTCCAGGTAATGGTTCTGGGGTCCAGTTTCAGCGAGTTGGTCTTGCTTTGTATGTTGTTGTCTATAATGGCCGCCAGGAGGTTGTGTGCCTTTTCGATCGCGGCAAAATCCCCGGTAAAGTGCAGGTTGATGTCCTCCATGGGCAGCACCTGTGACCGGCCTCCCCCGGTGGCCCCGCCCTTGATGCCGAACACGGGCCCCAAAGAGGGCTCGCGCAGCACAACGGTGGTTTTTTTCCCCAGGAGGTTAAGCCCCTCTGACAGCCCTATGGACATCGTGGTCTTACCTTCTCCCGCAGGGGTGGGCGAAATGGCCGATACCAAAATGAGCTTGCTTTGGGCCACCTTGTCTTGGTCTAAGGCGCCCAAAGGAAGTTTGGCCTTGAACTTGCCGTACATTTCCGTGACCTCAGGGTCCAATCCAAATTTGGCAACTATTTCGGTAATGGGCCTAAGGGCCACTTCTTTTGCAATCTGAAGGTCTGTCATGGGCTGGGTCTTTGTTATCCGCCCAAAATACGAAACATTGGCGTGCCCACCAAGATGTTTGGCATTGGCATAATAAAAACACAAGCCCTGGCGTGCTTCATTCCCACGAAAGCACGTTATTCTGCCAGCGCGTCAATTTTCTTCTGGATTTCATCGGCCTGTGAATACTTGTCGTCACTGGCCTTCCTGTTGGTCTTGGAGAGGTCAAAAGCCTCTTTCATGAGCTTTTGGTACTGTTCCTGTAGTTTTTCTTTTTCTGATTTCTTTTTGAACATTCCGAACATAGCTTTTTTTTTTTAATATTAATGTTGATGGCAATTCCCCTAAGGGCCTTGCCCTAAGGCGTGTGGCTTTCCTTTTTTTGGCCGCCCGCTATTTTTTGATGGTTTTGTGGCACGGGTAAGCCTGGCCCTTCGGTGGTTCGGTTGGTTTGTTCTAGTTTTGGCCAATGGGGGGCGGCCCCTCGATCATGGGCTCGTACACTTCGTCCCCTTTTCTGGTCTTGAATTCTTCGGTGACCTTTTGCACCAATTTTTTGTTTTCAAACAGGTCCACCATGGTCATCGCCATCGCCTTGGAGGCATACACCATTCCCTTGTGCCCAATGCTCATGCCCCCGCAGGCCACAACGGCCCAAGAGTGCCAAGGGGTATCCTTGGGTGCCACGGTGACCCCAAGGTTAATGTTGGGTACGTTCCAGCTCACATCGCCCACATCCGTAGATCCGCCACCGGGTATTTCCTTGGTTTCCTTTAAGGGGTATATCTTACTGTCCATGCCCACTTCCGGTTTTCCCGTGGCCTTTTGTATGGCTTTTCCGAATGCATCCTCTTCCGCCGTGTAGGTTATGGGCCCCAGGAGTTCAAGGTTCTTTTGCATGATTTCCCCTCCCGTACGGTTCACAAGGGTTTCATAAATTCCTGAAACCAAGGAAATTTCATGTGTTACATTTGCCATGATGGCGGCTCCTTCGGCCATGGCCTTGACCCTTTCATAGGTTGGTAACATGACCTTTCTCTTGGGGTCCCTGACACGGACCCAAAGTTTGGCGTAATCGGGCACCACATTTACCACTTGCCCGCCGTCCTGTATGTGGTAATGGATTCTTGAACTGGGCAAAATATGTTCCCTGTAGTAGTTGATGCCGGTGGTGTAGAGTTCCAGGGCATCGGAGGCGCTACGCCCGTTCCAAGGATCTCCTGAGGCGTGCGCCGCCTGTCCGTGAAATTCCACTATAAAATCGATCAGGGAGAGTCCGCTCTGCACGTCGGCCTCAATTCCTGAAGATGGATGCCAACTGATGTTCACGTCCACATCGTCCCAAAGCCCCGCCTTTACCATCCATACCTTGGCAAAGTATTTCTCCTCTGCCGGGGTGCCCAGAAATTTTACGGTACCCTTTATTTTGCCCGTTTCCATCAGTTCTTTGATGGCAATGGCCGCGCCAAGGCTGGCGGCACCGAAAAGGTTGTGTCCACAACCATGCCCTGCGGCTCCCTCCTGTAACGGCTCCTTTTCCGGACTGGCTTTCTGGGAGATTCCCGGTAGGGCATCATATTCCCCCAAAATGCTGATCACCGGACTGCCGGAACCGTAGGTGGCCGTGAATGCGGTGGGTATGTCTGCCACCCCCCTGGTGACGGTGAGGCCGTTCTTCTCGGCATAGTCTGCCAAAATGCGGGCCGATTGGCTCTCGTTGAAGGCGGTTTCTGCCAGCGCCCAGATGGAGTCGCTGATCTTTATGAGCGCATCTTTGTGGTTTTCCACGGCCGCAATGACGGTTTTTTTGGTGGTGGTCATCTTTTGTGCGGTTGCCCCAATGGTCATGGTCAGGGCGCAGCACAGCAAAATAATTCGTTTCATTATGGGTTCATTTTAAGTGATTGGTGCCTAAAGATACCAAAATTACGGTAGTTGTCCGTTTTCAACCATTCCAGGGGTGGCGTGCCGTTTGCCCATGTTGCGTTGGCTAATCATGCCGGTCCCAGACCGGCCTTCCGGGAAGCGTGTGTTTTTTCACTATGCGGTGGCCTTCCTTCTTTATCTGGGGCCTTTTTTTGTAGGCGTACAGGGTGTCTCCGGCAAAGGTGCGCATCTTTTTTAGATCAACTATGGGCCTGGGGTAGTCCTTGCCCAGCTCAAAGCCCAGAAAGGCCTGTTCCATTGGGGGCATGGTCCATGGTTCGTGCACATAGGCAGCAGGAATCTGTGCCAGTTCGGGCACCCATTTTTTTACAAAGGCCCCAGAGGGATCGTGTTCCTTGCCGTTTTTCACCGGGTTATAGATCCTAATGGTGTTTACCCCGGTCTCCCCGGACTGCATGTTCAATTGCGGAAAATGGATGCCGGGCTCAAAATCCAGAAAATGCCGCGCCAAATGTTCGGTGCAATCTTGCCAGGGCTGCCAGAGCAGGTGGGTAAAGAAAGAGGCCAGCATGGCGCGCAACCTGAAATTGACAAAACCGGTGGCGGTAAGGCAGCGCATGGCGGCATCCACCATGGGCACGCCGGTCTGGCCCTCGCGCCAGGCCTTTTGCAGTTGGGGCCTTTTTTCCTTGACCAGGGCATGGTAACCTTTGTTCACGCTGTGGAACTCCATACTGCCTTCCATCTCAAATTTTTGGATGAAATGTGCCTGCCAGCGCATTCGCGATAGAAAAGCGCTCAATTGTCTTTTGTTTCCCTTGTCCTTTTGGGCCGCCACAAACTGGCAGACCTGTCGGGTGGAGATGTTGCCCCAGGCCAGATAGGGAGAGAGCCTGCTGCTGTGAAGCCGTGACGACAGGGGTTTGGAGTAGTGCGCATTGTATCCGGCCATGCGGTCTTGCACAAAACTCCTTAGGTATTTCACGGCCATGGTGCTTCCGCCGCGCTGCAGTGCTCCATTGTGCGGGGTATGGAGGTTTACTTTCGTAAAATGGGCCTCAATGAGGGCATCCACTTCTTCCTTACCATAAAAATGGCCTTGTTCCATTTGGGTGCGCACGATGGGCGCGTTGATGAAGGCCACCCAATCATCTTTCCAGCGCAAGCGGTTTTTGAGACCGCGGAACACGCCATTGTTAACGCTTTCATGCCATTGCGTACCTTGTTCCCTGCACCAACGGGCCACCGCTTTGTCCCGGTCATAGGTCATTTTCATTCCGGTTTCTTGGTGGGAGAACAATTGGGTAATGGGCTGGTGCTGCTGCAAGCACTCCAAAACCTGAAGAATGGGCGTGTCTACAATGAGCATTTTGGTGCCGTGGGGTGCCAATTGGCCCTGTAGGTCCTCCAGGCTTTGTTTAATGAAATTTAGGTGCATTTCGCTGTAATGGGGGTCTTGGGTCCAAAGGGGCTCAAAACTGTACAGCAGCAATATTTTTTGCCCGCTGGCAATAGCCCGTACCAAGGGTTCGTGGTCCGTTACCCTCAAATCCCGTTTAAACCAGACCACCACCATTAGCCCACCGCTTCCTTGTACACTTTAAGGCAACGTTCCCGCGCCATCTTGTGGTCCACCATTTTGTCCGGGTAGCTGAGCTCTTGCAGCTCCGGAACCCATTTGTCTATATATTTCCGCTGCTTATCAAACTTGTCCACTTGGGTCATGGGGTTAAAGATGCGGAAATACGGGGCGGCATCCACGCCGCTTCCGGCGGCCCATTGCCAGTTGCCCACGTTGCTGGCCAGTTCAAAATCCAACAGCTTCTCAGCAAAATAGGCCTCGCCCCATCGCCAGTCGATCAAGAGGTGCTTGCAGAGAAAACTGGCCACGAGCATGCGCACCCGGTTGTGCATGTACCCGGTCTGGTTCAGCTCGCGCATGCCAGCATCCACCAGGGCGTAACCGGTTTGTCCGTTCTTCCATTTTTCGAACTCCTCCTCTTGGTTGCGCCAGGCAATACGGTCGTATTTGGGCTTGAAGGCCGCGTTCACGGTATGGGGAAAGTGCCAGAGAATCTGCATAAAGAATTCGCGCCAAATGAGTTCGCTCCAAAACACCTCATTTTCCTCTGCTATGGCCTTGCGCACCATTTGCCTTACGGAAACGGTGCCAAAGCGCAAGTGGGGGCCCAATCTGGAGGTGCCGTTCTCAATGGCCGGAAAATTACGGGTGTCCTCGTAATTTTGAATCAGGTGCTTGCTCACCGTATGATCCGGTACGGCAATGCCCGATGTTGTAAACCCCATATCTTCCAGGGTACACACCGGAAGCCGACTATGATTTACAAAGTTGGAAAAGTCCACGGCATGTTCCGTGAGATGGGTTTTGGGGTTAAA
The DNA here is from genome assembly GCF_047345505.1 of Maribacter aquimarinus. Taxonomy (NCBI): domain Bacteria; kingdom Pseudomonadati; phylum Bacteroidota; class Flavobacteriia; order Flavobacteriales; family Flavobacteriaceae; genus Maribacter; species Maribacter aquimarinus. Next base: position 66,418 of record NZ_JBLFEO010000010.1, read on the forward strand.
GAGCTCCTTCCATTTGTTCTTATAGGGCGTGTACACCACATAGGGGTCGCCGTCGTTCTTCACGACTTCATCTTTCTCAAAGATCACTTGGTCTTTAAAGGTATGGAACGGAATGCCATGGTCGCTGAGCAGTTTGCCTATTTCTGCATCGCGTTCCTTGGCATAGGGCTCATAGTCGTGGTTGGTGTAAACGGATGCAATGTCGTGTTCCTTCAAAAGTTCCTGAAAGACATGCTTGGGGCTGCCGTGGTGCATGGCCAAAGAACTGTCTGCCTTCTCCTGTAGGGTTCTCCTCATCTTGCCCAACTGCTGGTGGAGAAAACTTACCCGGGCATCGTCCTTGGGCAGCCTGTCCAAAATGTGCTCGTCAAAAATGAACAGCGGAAGCACCGGCACTTTGCCCTTCAAGGCGGCGGCGAGGCCCACATTGTCCTCCAGGCGCAAATCCCTGCGAAACCAAAAAATTGAGATGGGCTCTTTCATTTACGATATGTTTAAGCTGCCCATTCCGCCGTCCACGCCCATGACCTGTCCGGTGACCCAAGTGCTGTCTTCACTGAGCAGAAACACGGCGAGGTTGGCAATGTCCCTTGCCGTGCCCACCCGCTTCAAGGGGTGCCGTTCTGCCATCATCTCCCTTTTCTTCTCGTTGTTCAGCAGGCGCTTTGCCAAGGGCGTGTCCACCAAAGACGGGGCAATGCAGTTTACCCTTATTCTGGGCGCATATTCCGCGGCCAAGGACCTGGCAAAACCCTCAATGGCCCCTTTGGCGGCGGCAACGCTGGTATGGAAGGGCATCCCGGTTCCCACGGCCACGGTACTGAAAAAAACCATACTGGATCCTTCCACCATTTTAGGCACAATGGTCTTTACCACTTGTACCAAGGAAAAGAAATTCAGTTCCATTTCTTCCCTAAAACTCTCCAGCGACAACATTTTCAGGGGTTTTAGGTTAATGCTCCCCGGGCAGTAGGCAAAGCCGTGCAGTTCGGTGGGCAGGCTGCTTTCATCCAAAGTGTCTTGGGTGGCATCAAAGGGGATGTAAGTGGCATTGAGACCGTCCAATTGCTCCTTGGTGCGTGCGGCGATATATACGTTGTAGTCTTTTTCCAGGCTTTTGGCCATTTCAAGGCCAATGCCGTGCGATCCGCCTATGAGCAACATGTTTTTGTTCATAATGTATGTTGAATTTTAAGTTGTGTCAATTTATTGCAATGATCTGTTTGAATGATTGGAAACATCCGTCCCAAAGGTATTTGATACGGGTATGGATGTGTCCAGGAACAGTTTTTAAAAAGAATGCATTTCCACGCTGTTTTCATAGCCTGGCAGGGCACCGAACAATTCGTGCAGCTTGGCCTCGCGAAAGGAAAAAATTTGCCGTAATTGTTTTTTTACCACAATGGGGTGCGCCAACTGTCCCAGAATGCCCAGGGGAATCTTGTAGTCTATGATATCCTCCATTTCCACACCGCCTTCCGCATCATTGATAAAATGTTTGTGGTGCCAAAGGGCATAGGGGCCAAAACGTTGCTCGTCCACAAAATAACTGCCTTTTTCCACGTGGGTTATTTCCGTGACCCATTTGGTGGTAAACCCGGGCAGGGGACTTACTTTGTACTGAATGATCTGGCCGGGGTACATGTCCCGTTCCACACCGGACAATATGTGAAAGCCCATGTGTTCTGGGGTAATGACCTTCAGGTTCTTGGGATCCGAAAGGAATTTCCAGGCCGTTTCCCGGTCTATGGGAAGCCCCTGTTTGGCGCGCAGTTGGTAGAGTTTCATAAAGATGTTTTGACAAAGATAACCGCATATTTGTTTAACATAAAATTTAATACGTTAAACAAATTAAAAATATGTCTTTTATCCAATATATTTGATGGTGCCCCAACAAAACCCTATCTATGGGCAGTGCAACAAGAACAAAGGACAATGAAAGGGTTAGGCTTGGTTTTTATGTGTTTTACCACGGTGCTCTCGGCACAGTTTTCCTTTAACGCCGTGGGCGAACTGCCCGTGGCACTCTCGGAAAGTTCCGGCTTGCTCTTTTTTGAGGACAGGCTGCTTACCTTGAACGATTCCGGCGGACGTGCCGAACTCTATGAAATCGATGTCGAAACCTTGGAAATTACCAGAACGGTAGCGGTTTTGGGGGTGCAAAACACGGACTGGGAAGCCCTGTCCCAGGATACCGACCATATTTACATTGGCGATTTTGGGAACAATGTGGGCACCAGGCGGGACCTGGCCATTTATAAAATTGCCAAGGCCGATTATTTGGATGCCGATGCCGTGACGCCGGAGATCATTATGTTCCGCTACGGAGACCAGGAAAGTTTTGAAAATGAGGGCAACAGCGATTGGGATGCCGAGGCCTTTGTGGTTTTGGACAGCAATATCCTGGTATTTACCAAGCAATGGCAAAGTGGCGGCACGGTAGCCTATAGTCTGCCCAAGACCGCAGGGGAACACACCGCCCAGGTGGTGGATTCCCTTGGCAACGTGGGCTTGGTCACGGATGCCCATTACAACCCCTTGAACCGCACCACGGTTCTGTTGGGGTATTCCACCTTTTTGAGTCCTTTTGTCATCCTGGCCCAAAATACGGATGCCGCCGCTCCCTTTGGCACGCAACAACAGCGTTTGGAGCTAGGGCTGGTGCCCCTGCAAGCGGAGGGGATCACCTTGGGCGGCGAGGGCCATTATTATGTCTCCTCTGAGTTTTTTAGCCGCACCGCCCCCAACATTACCTCTGCGGCAAGGGTGTTCTTGTTTTCGTTGGATGGGGAAGGGGAGCCCAACCCCGGTCCAGAACCACCCTTGCCACCAGGGCCGGGACCAGAACCGGAACCCGGGCCGCCAAACGACAATGAGCTGCCGGAGCTGGGTGATAATGCCAATGAACGGCTCATTGTTTACCGAGACCGAAACCAAGGCAAGCTTCGGTATATCGTTAACTCGGACAAGCCCATTTTTGGCCAACGCGTTTTTGATGTCACCGGAAAGATGGTCTGGGAATCCAAGGGGCCGGAGTTTTCCCGTATCGGGGAATGGCCCCCTTTTGGAAGCACTTCCATTTACTACTTTACCGTCTATTTCAATGATGGGGTCGTGTCCACGCCATTCCTTGCTTATTGATTGATTGACAAGGGCTTATTTAGGATAGTATTAACAAATGAGCATGGGGTTTATTTTTAGTTTTGCTCCAAACTTAAAAACTAATCCCATGAACAAAATTGTATTATATCTGTTGGCCATTGCCACCACGCTTACCTTGGAAGCGCAGATCACCACGCCCGAAGCCAGCCCGGCATCCAAAACGATGCAAGACGTTGGCCTTACCGAGTTTACCATTGATTATTCCAGGCCTTCCATGAAGGGAAGAACCATTTTTGGCGACCTTGTGCCTTACGACAAATTGTGGAGAACAGGTGCCAACGCCTATACCAAAGTAGGTTTTGACACCGATGTCACCATTGCGGGACAATCCGTAAAGGCCGGTACGTATTCCGTTTTTACCAAGCCTGGAAAAAGCAACTGGGAAGTGTTCTTTTATGACGAGACCGAAGGCGGCGGCGTTCCCAGAAACTGGGAAGACAGCAAGGTAGTGGCCAAGGCCACGGTACCCGTTACCACCTTGGCCACCCCCGTGGAAACCTTTACCATAGGTATGGAAAAACTCACCAACAACGGCGCCCACTTTGCCATGTCCTGGGAAAACACCCACGTGGCCGTGCCCTTTGGCGTGCCCACGGATGCCACCGTTGATGCCAGTATATCCCGAGTCATGGGCGGGCCCACGGCGGGAGACTATTACGCGGCCGCCACCTACTATGCCAGTGAGGGCAAGGATATAGGAAAGGCCAAGGAATGGATGGACAAGGCCATGTCCATGACCGAAAATCCTGCTTTCTGGCAGTTGAGGCAACAATCCCTTATTTTGGCCAAGGCCGGGGACAAGAAAGGGGCCATCGCCGCAGCCAAGAAATCATTGGCCGCATCCGAAAAGGCAGGTAATGCAGATTATGTAAAAATGAACAAGGATTCCCTGAAAGAGTGGGGGGCCATGTAACCGCACCTATTTTTTTTTTTGATACGGAAAGCCACGGCCCTTGTAGCCGTGGCTTTTTTTGTGGTGGTGGCCTAACGTCTTACGTGCCATGGTGCTCCCCAAACAACCATATTGCTTTTTTCTTTGGCCGTTAGGGGATTTAAAATGCACCGCGACATCACCATAGATCGTCCTGGATGCGATCAAAGTAAGGGTTTATCTGCTCATGGGCAATTTGCCGCCTGCTCTTTCTGTTCAATGAAAAGCCGCTGACAGTTTTAAAAATGATGGACCGCACCAAATCTTTGGGAAGAATGCTTCTTGGCCTCTTTTTTGTTGTGGGCTGGTTCGGTGCCGCGCAGGAATCGGGTGCAACGGACAACCCCTTTATCCGTGTGTACAACCTTGAAGGAAGAAAAATACACAAGGGAAGGCTCCAACAGGTCAGTGACGCAGGGCTAAGACTAATTTTCAATGACAGCCTTGTGGATGTACCGGTTGCATCCATTGGAAAAATAAGGACCAAGCACTCCGTGGGCGGTTACCTTCTTATGGGCTCCATAATTGGTGGCAGTATGGGATTGGGATTGATACGGGGCAATTGGGAGACGGAAACCTCTTCCGTTTACAGTGGGGAAGAGCGGGTGGTCGCCGTGGTCGGCGGCACGGTCTTGGGCGCTCTTGTTGGCGGCACCACATCGGTGTTCAAGAAATCCAAAAAGTTCGTAATCAACGGAAACCGTGCTGCCTTGCTCAGGTTTGCCCAGGCCTTGGCCCACAAAAAAAAGGTTTTGGACACGCCCCAAACGCCTGCCCAGACCTTATAGGGATGCCTGCAATGCAGCTCCTTTGCATAAGGTTAGGTTGGCGGCTCGTTGGTCTTATTTGCCTAAAACCGCCCTAGAACCTGCCATTTCATTATCCGTTCTTTCGGGTTTGCCTCAACACTAGTTATTTTTGCTCAAGGGCCTACGCAACAATCGGTCCACCGATTCAAAAACAAGGGAGAGGGAAATAACGATGGCCGCGCCATAGAAATTTAGCCACAGGTAGCCCAGCTTTTCCTCTCCGGACGGGTACACGTGGATCAGGTTGTAGTACATCACCAAAATGATGATTTGGGTAACAATGGCGGCAAAAAAAACGGCGTTGCCCTTTACAAATTTAAAGAAGAAGGCCAGAAGGAATATGCCCAGTACGTTGCCATAAAAGATGCTGCCAATGATGTTCACCAGCTGAATGAGATTGTCAAAAAGGTCGGCAACAAAGGCAATGCCAATGGCAACAACGCCCCACATTAGGGTAAAGCCTTTGGACACTTGCACGTATTGTTTCTCGCTCAGCGCTTCCTTGTTGTTTCTCTTGTAAAGGTCCAAGGCCGTAATGGTCCCCAGGGCGTTGAGCTCGGAAGCGGTGGAAGACATCGCGGCAGAGAGGATCACGGCCAACAGAAGGCCAATGAGGCCCCTTGGCAAATTGTTCAGGATAAAGTGGATAAAGACGTAGTCCTTGTCGTTGGTCTCAATCTTCTGGTTGGCCTGTTTGATCAAGGTCTTGGCCGCCACCCGGTTGATGCTGTCCATCTTGTTGATCCGTATGATCTGTTGTTTGGCCTCTTCCACGGCGGTGTACTCCTTTATCTCCAAGGCGGCGGAGAAGCCGTTTTGCGCAATGCGCTTTTGGGCCTCCAGCTCTACCTGTCCCTGTTGTAGCAGTTCGTAGTCCGCTGCATATTCCGATTCCATTACGGCCTTGGTGGCGGCAGGGTTGAAGTTGAGAGGAGAAGGGTTGTACTGGTAGAAGACAAAGACCATGACGCCCACCAAGAGGATAAAAAACTGCATGGGGATTTTAAAGATGCCGTTAAAGACCAGTCCCAGCTGACTTTCCCGGATGGATTTCCCGGTTAGATAGCGCTGCACCTGACTTTGGTCCGTGCCAAAATAGGCCAGGGCCAGGAACAGTCCGCCCGTGATACCGCTCCAGAAGGTATAGCGGCTGCTGGTGTCAAAACTAAAATCCAGGATGTTGAGTTTGTCACTGGCCCCGGCGATCTTCATGGCCTTTGAAAATGTGATATCTGCCGGGAGGTAACCCAGAATGAAGAAAAACGTGATGAACATTCCGGTCATGATCACGAACATCTGTTGTTTTTGGGTAACGCTCACCGCTTTGGTGCCTCCTGACACGGTGTATATGATCACCAGCGTGCCAATGATGACGTTTAGGGTACCCAAATCCCACCCCAGGACCGCCGACAGGATAATGGAAGGTGCAAATATGGTGATGCCCGCGGCAAGGCCCCGTTGAATCAAAAAGAGAATGGCGGCCAGGGACCGGGTTTTAAGATCGAACCTGCCTTCCAGAAATTCATAGGCGGTATAAACCTTCATTTTGTGATAAAGGGGTATGAACACCATACAGATGATGATCATGGCAATGGGCAATCCAAAATAAAACTGAACAAACCCCATGCCATCGTGGAAGGCCTGTCCCGGTGTGGAGAGAAAGGTAATGGCACTGGCCTGCGTGGCCATCACGGAAAGGCCAATGGTCCACCATTGGGCTTCACTGCCGCCCTTTACATAATCGTCCACATTTTTGCTTCCCCGTGTGCGCCACACGCCGTATGCCACGATAAAGAGCAGGGTAACACAGAGAATGGTCCAGTCCAGTATGCCCATATCAGTTAAATAAGGACATTAGAAAAGCGAATAGGAGCACGTAAATTGAATTTAGCACGAGCACAATGGAATATTCCTTTTTCCATTCGCCACTATCATCCCTTTCGTCTTGGTTCATCGTTTGGTGGCTTTAGTTGGTTCTTCGGTCTTCTTTCCCAGGGAGATCATGTTGGCAAAAAGCTTATAGGCCCCGGGCACCCCGGCGGGCAGTTCCCGGAAGAAACTCAATCCCGTATAAATATAGTGGCCTTTCCCGTAAGGGGCAACAAGAAGACTCCCTTTTTTCCAATCTTCACCCTCGTCCCTCATTTGCAGGATGGGTGTGAACTGGTCTGCCCACTCGTTTGGAAAATAAAGCCCACGCTCCTGAACCCAACCGTTGAAATCTGTGGTTAAAATGGGATTGGGCCAATGGATTATGGGATGTTCCTGGGCCAATATGGCTACCTCAGATGCCTCATCGGTTACCCTGTCCCTGCTAATGTTCAAGGGGTAGGGCGCAATGCCCTCGAACTGGTCTCCCCAACGGTTGGCGGTGTTGTACTGTACAATTACCGTGCCGCCACTCTTGGCATAATCCAATATGAAACGTTGTTTAAATTGGAGCTCCTGCACCACGTTGTACGCACGTATGCCCAAGATGACCGCGTCATATTCATTTAAGGTGCCGGCCGCAATGTTACCGGGGTCCACCAGGGTTACGTGGTATCCCATTTGTTCCAAACTCAACGGCACCTTGTCGCCGGCCCCCATAATGTACCCAATGTGCTTTCCGGCGGTCTTGATGTCCAGACGCACCACCTTGGATTTGGAGGGCAGCAACACCGTTTGGGTGGGCACATGGTCATAGGCAATGCGCACCATTTCCTTGTCTATGATGTTCCCGTTTATTTCCAATTGGGGCCGTAGATAGACCTCACTCTCCGAAGATGGTGGCATTAGGTTGAAAAAAAGCGTTTGTTCGTCCCCTTTTTTTGCAATGGCAAAGGGCTGGCTTGTTTTGTCCAGCCCCCATTCCGGTCCGATCTTTAAGTGCAAGGTACCCGAAACCTTGTCTGCATGCGCCTTGACGGTCACTGGGATCTGCTTGGCGTTGCCATTGGAAAAGATGATGACCTTGTCCTGGATGCCCACCGTGGCCTGGGGCACCACCTCAAAGGGCTCGTAGAGTTCCCCTTTGTCTGGCCGGGCGTATTTGTGCACCACAGCTTTGGTTATGGGAACGATGGTTTCGCCAACCTTTATATTATAGGTAATGTGGAACGCCCTTGGGGTCTCCGGTTTTCCAATGAAGCTGGCATCGGTTACGGTGTAAGAACCCAGCGAACCCTCTTCCGTGAGCCAATAGGGGCTTGTGTAGGAAGTGTCTTCCGGCAGGGTTACCGGGATTTCCCTGGTAACCGCGATATTGTTGGGCAGGGAAACGGTTTCCTGCGCCACCCACTTGCCATTTACGGCTATCCCGGCCAGGGAAAGGTTGGCCTTGGAACGGTTAAGGGCGGTGACGTTGAACACCACCTCTTCCCCCGGGTTGGCGTACGCGCTGGCCGCCGTGCCTTCCAAAAACAGTCCGGTAATGGCTGTAATGATGTCCTTGATCTCTGCCGATTTCAACCTCTTCCAATGCTTGTCACGGCTGTCTTGCAAAAGGGAGTAGGCACGCACCAGTTCCGGGAGGTGCACGGACGGGTCCTTAAAGTTGAAGTTGTTCTCCACCCCCTCAAGGATTTCGCCAATGGCCGCACCGCCATCGATACGGGTCCAGCTGGTGTCAATGCCCTCAAAGAGGTTGGACTTGTCCGCCGGCAGATCGCCCTTTAAGAGTTCCAAGTACTCTTGTTGGCTGCCCCGGCTGCTGAGACGCCCAAACCCCTGGCATAGGTGCTGACTGCTGGCAAGGGCAGCGATCTCATTGTTGGATTTTCCCAACATGGGGTAATAGGTACCGGTATCCACGGACAGGAGATTGCTTTTATCCGCTTCTTCAAACTTTTCCCTACTGCCATAAAACCACCAAGACGTGTTAAAAAAGAGGCGTCTGGGTTGCCAGACCTCCAAAGATGCCAATTGCTGGGGGTACACCTCGTTTTTCCCCGCCAGGTCAAACGCCTCTAGGGCGAGCATGGCAGAGGCTGTATGGTGGCCATGGGTGGTTCCTATACTGCGGTGATCAAATCTGTTTACAATGATATCCGGCTTAAACTGTCTTATGATGCGCACCATATCTGACAAGACCGTTTCCTTGTCCCAAAAGGCCAAGGTTTCTTTTGGGGTCTTGGAGTAGCCAAAATCATTGGCGCGCGAAAAAAACTGTTCCCCACCATCTACCCGTCTCGCGGCCAACAGTTCCTGGGTGCGCAGCACGCCCAGCAGTTCCCGAAGCTCTGGGCCGATCATATTCTGTCCGCCATCGCCGCGGGTCAGGGAGAGATAGGCCGTTCTTGCCTTTGCCTCATTGGACAGGTGGGAGATGAGCCGGGTGTTTTCGTCGTCTGGATGTGCCGCCACATAGAGGGCACTTCCCAAAAAGTTCAATTTTTGTATGGCGTGATAAATGTCTGACGGTGAATAGGTCCTGGGTGCCTGCGCTTGCAGCGACAGTTGAAGGATCAAAACTAAAATCAGTAAAATTGGGTTATGCCGCATTGAAGTTGGTTTATGGTGTTTTAAGTTACGCAATCCAGGGGTATGGATAAAGTGACAGGTTGTGGTGTTCGCGCCCACAGGGGTCTTTTCCCTTGTTTACTTCGATCTATGGGGAACATTTCCTTGGTATAACATAAGACGTTTTTTATGGTCGGCCATTTTTTTTGGTGAACCACTTGTAGGGAACGTTCAGTCCCTTCTGCCCGTATGGATTTTAAGGTCTGCAAGAATGGGCCCCTTTGCATTGGGCCGTGGGTTTGTCCCATTTCTGGTTGCGCGGTTATATTGGTCATTTGCCGTTTCAATTAAAAAATAATGCAGGGAAGTGCTGGCCACCACTTAGGGCATTTCTTCCACGGAATCTTGCACACGTGCACTGGCGCCGTAGAAGCGCACCACTAAAAAGCACCAAGATTTTTTTCATATTATCCTGCGGTATCGTTTTAAGCAGCTGTCTCCACAAATACAAAGTGATGCAAAGGCACCACGGTATGGAACAACCCATCTGGCAGTCTTTCCCCACATCCGGTGGGCCACGGGCTCACCTCGTCGATCGCGGGACTGCCCTTGCGCTTTTGGGTCGGGCAATGGCTTTGCCGTTCTTTGGTCTTGTTCCAAAACAAAAAAGTGCATCAAAAATAACGCCAAATCCCTTCTTTTTTGCAAACGCCCTCAAACCAAGGCAAACCATAACGGGTGATGCCTTTTGTATTGGCCTCCGGCGCTGGGACTCCCGAAACAAGCAACAAAAGACCACAAAACCGGCTAACGCAATGAAACCTTGATTCTTATGTACTTAGGGTGATTTTGACCCAGGGACCCATTCGCCCAAATATAGCCAGATCGTACAGCTGCCCTGTTTTTTTTAGTACATCTTTAACATGTTAGACTTGATCGGTGGGAAGGTTGGATTCCTCCTTGTAAGTGGCTACCAAAATGACTCCCTTTTGCAGTACCATATTGTTGGGATAGGTAAGCATTTCGCCATTGCTTCGCCTTAGGTGCATGTGAAAGGCCTTGATATCCTCAATGATAAAGATATCGTTTTCGCCCTGTTCCGAGGGCACCAGGTCTTTATCCAGTATCTTTATTCTGTTGCCAATTTTAAACGGAAAGGAGAAGAAGATAATGACGCCCGCGGTAATGTTGCTCAAAATGGACCATTGGGCAAATAGGGCCACACCAATGACCGCGAAGACAGAGGAGAGGAGTAGCCCCAAATCCTCGTAGTTTACCCCCCAGACGAAGGTGATGGCGCCCAGGGCGGTAAAGGACACGGCCAGTGAAATATACTTAATGACCAAGTTGGTGCGTGCGGGGTTCAAATCGCCCAGTTTGCCCACCTTTCTCGCCGTTTTGGTAAAAAGGAACCTCAAGGTCACCGCCACTGCGATAATAACGGCACTCGTTAGGAGCTGTTGCCCATTATTGGTTATGAATTCGTCCATAGGTCAAAGTCCCAAGCTGTCTCGCAGATGCGCGTGCTCATTGCCATTCTGCTCCCAATAGGGCGTGTTTAAGGTGTTTATCAATTGGGCGGTGGAGGTCAGTGTACGTGCATTCTCCCCTTGTCCCCTTGTACTGCGCTCTTCCCATCCGGTAATTTGGTACGGGGCCTCATCTTCAAAAAAGAGCGTAAGGCCACGTCCCAGTTCGGGATAATCTATGCTGTAGTTTCTTTTTCCATCCGCATTTTCCAGTTTGGCCGTGGCTTCGTAGGCCTTTATTTCCTTGTGTTCCAATCTTAGGTATTCAAAAGAGGGAATGGCCAGGAAGTTTCCGGTGGGCAGTGCGTCTGGATCCAAGCGCAACTGGGTCCACAGTTCGTTCTCCAAGACGGCCTCTTCCAAAGTGATGTCCTGGTCCGCTTCCCCTTCAAAATACGAGTGGGACACAATGTGAAAACCATCGCGGTTGTTCAGTTGCATAAAGGTCTGTCCGCACCATTCTTGGGCAGAAAAGGTCACCTTAACGGCGTGCCCTTCTTGGTACACCGGAAAAAAAGTGCTGCTCATGATGGAATAGGGATAAATGCCGGTAAGATAATTTTTGGTGGCGTTCAGTTTCAACACGGGGATATTGTCCGGATGGGCCCGGTCTGCCTTCACCTGCACCTTGGGCAGAAAGGGTTCGGTAACATATACGAGCACGGCTTGGCCCTCCCGCTTTTCACCGTAGCGTACTTGTTGCAGGCGGTAGGAACTGATCTCTGCTTTGCCGGCGTACCAGTGGTCCTTTAGTTCTTGGGGCAGTTTTTTCTTTTTTGAGTTTTGTGGTGCCGGGGTTTCCGCCTGGGCCTTCTCCGTTTCCGCAGCCTCTTGCTTGCATGCGGTGAGTACCGTGGCGCCCACTGCCAAGAGCACCACCGACAATTCCAATGCCAACCATTTTTTGAACATCATTGCATTCTTTTTTATCTCGTCCATCAAAAATACCCAAAAATAAGACAAGGAAGCGGTCCCTTTTTGCGGAATTTGAAAGTTAGGTGTGAAACGGTGCACATGGCACGGCCTGGCCCTGTTGCCACCTGGGGGTGGGCATGGGAGCCTACCGTTCCCTCGCGGCCATTGTTGCCCTAGCCAGTGGTGAAAGGATGCTGCGCAACCGCAACGATCCTTGTGCCATTAGCGGGCGCCACCCGTCATCTCCATCAGGGTTTTATGGACCAAATGGGTGGGCAGCCCAACCACATTGGTGTAGCTTCCCTTGATCTGTTCAATGCCCACAAGGCCTATCCATTCTTGGATGCCATAGCCCCCGGCCTTGTCAAAAGGTTGGCAAGTGGCAATGTAGTGGGCCATTTCTGTGTCCTTGAGCTTTCGGAATTGTACCTCGGTAACGGCATGCACCACGTTTTGCGACCGCGTGGTGGTAAAGCATACCGAAGTGATCACTTGGTGCCATTTTCCGGAAAGCCGCCTTAACATTTGTGCTGCTTCCTGGGGGTTGGCGGGTTTTGCCAAAGAGGTGCCATCTTGCCATACCACCGTGTCGGCACTGATCAGGATCTCATTGGGGAGCAGGTGCTCTTGTTGTGCCGATGCCTTCAATACCGCCAAGAAATCTGAAATGGCCGCTCCTTGTAAGTGAGTGGGGTAGCTTTCCCGCACCGGCACGGTGCGCACTTCAAAGTCCAGGCCCATTTGCCGCATCAGGTCCTGCCTTCTGGGCGATTCTGAAGCCAATACGAGTTTAAATCCACTGGTGTTCATTGGCGTTTTCTCAAGGGTTTGATGCATCAAAGGTGTCCATCCAATCGCCGCGCACCTTCATTACCTGCTCCAGCACATCGCGCACGCAGCCGTTGCCCCCGCTGAGATGGGAAATGTACACACACCTTCTTTTTACCTCGGGCACCGCGTTTTGCGGACAGGTGGGGAGCCCCACCATTTCAAGGGGCGGTACGTCTGGGATGTCGTCCCCCATGTACAGCACGTTTTTTGGATCCACCCCATATTTGTCCATATAGTCCTGTAGGGCATCCTTTTTTTGGTGGGTGCCCATATAAAAATCGGTCACACCCAGCCCCTGGAGTCGTTTTTTTACCCCATCATTGGTGCCCCCGGTAATGATGCAGACACGGTATCCTTTGTCCACGGCCGCCTTTAGTGCAAAACCATCCTTTACGTTCATGCGCCTTAAGAGTTCCCCTTCCGTGGTCACGATCACGGTTCCGTCCGTGAATACGCCATCCACATCAAAAACAAAGGTATCTATCTCCTTTAAATGCTCTTTATAACTTTTCTCCATGGCTTGCTTTTATGGCATTGCTCAATAAAATGTACAGGTCTTTGTGTTCCTTTTTTTGCAATAGGTTCAGATGGGCGTGCATTGTTTTCAGGTCATTTCTTATGGCGGGCCCCGTTTGCGCCCTTTCCGGGGGAACCTCGCCCACTTTTTTTGCCGTTTGCTGGATCAGCGGCAGCAAGAGTGAAAAATTTAATTCCTGTTTACGGCAAATGTCCGCTGCCACCGAATAGAGGTAATTGGTAAAATTATTGGCAAAAACGGCGGCCAGGTGCAGTTGGGCCCTTTTTGGCGACGGGAGGTCAAATACGGTGTCGCTCAGCGATCTTCCCAGGTCATGCAAAAGTTGGGTGTCCTCATTGTTTTCGGCCTCCACCCCAATGGGCACCTGCCTGAAATTTACGGTAGTGCCGTGCGTAAAGGTCTGTAGGGGATAGAAAACCCCTTTGCGCCCCGCCGGCCCCAGAGCGTTCAGGTCCGTGGCCCCGGAAGTGTGCACCAGCAGACCGCCAAGTTGTGCCATTTGGTCTGCCACCAATGGAATGGCCTTGTCGGCCACGGCCATAAGGTAAACATCTGCGACCTCCAGATGGTCAAAGGTCGTGGTGGTGGGCGTGTCTTTTGAAAAATGGGACAATTTTTCGTGGCTCCTTCCCACCACTTGTTTGATAGTGAAACTATCAATTTTGCTTAGTTCGTCGTATAAAATGCGAGCCAAATTGCCCGTACCCACCAGTACCATTGATCTCATGGCCCAAAAATACGAACTTTAAGCTCCGGAGCATTAAATAAAAATTAACTATTCTGTTCAAGTTTTTCAGCGGTTTGCCCCATTAAAAAAAGGGGAAAAGACCGTATTTTTGTGGATTAGAACCAAAAGTTCCAGGTATGACATCGCTTTTAAAGAAAATCTTTTTTTCCACCCGGTTAATGGCCGTGTTGTTCATTGTCTTTGCAGTGGCCATGGGCATAGGGACGTTCATTGAAAGTAAGTACAGTACGGAAACGGCCCGCATTTGGGTGTACAACGCTACTTGGTTCGAGGTCATTATGGTTTTTTTCGTCATCAATTTTGTGGGCAACACCTACAGATATCGGCTTTGGCGCTGGGAGAAATGGCCGGTGCTCATGCTGCACCTATCCTGGATACTCATCATCGTTGGGGCTTTTGTTACCCGTTATATCAGTTTTGAGGGAATGATGCCCATTCGCGAGGGCCAGTCAGAGAACGTCTTTTATTCAGACAAGACCTACCTAACCGTGCATGTGGATGGCGAAATAGACGGCCAGCCAAGACGCAAGATTTTAGAGGATGATCTCATCGTGACCGCACAGGACATTAAGTCCAACCTCCCTTGGGAAGAGGACTACAACGGGCAGCCCCTGACCATTTCCTACGTGGATTTTATTGAGGGCGCCAAGGAAGGTGTGGTACCGGGCACCGAGGGGCAGTCCTTTTTAAAATTGGTGGAGGCCGGGGAGGGCCAGCGCCATGAGCACTATCTGGAAAATGGAAAGGTGTCCAGCATTCACGGGGTGCTCTTCGCCCTGAACAATCGTACCCAGGGTGCCATAAACATTGATACTTCGGGGGAGCAATATACCATAGAGGCACCGTTTGAGGGCGATTTCATGCGGATGGCAGACCAGTTCAAGGGCAATGTGGCCAAGGACAGTGTGCAACCTTTTCAGTTGCGTTCCCTGTACAATATGGCCAATATGCAATTTGTGGTGCCGGAGCCGCTGACACAGGGAAGCATTGGGGTGGTGCCCATTCCCGATGCGGAAAAAACCGATGTGGACCAAGATGCCCTGGTACTGAACATACAGACAGGTGGCGAAAGCAAGGAGGTTAGGATACTGGGCGGTTTGGGCAGCGCCCGGTTTACGGACAAGGTGCAGGTGGGCGGTTTGGAATTTGCCCTAAAATTTGGCTCCAAAGTACACGAATTGCCATTCTCCGTGAAGCTGAACGATTTTATTGCCGAAAAATATCCGGGAACCGAAACAGGTTATGCCTCTTTTATGAGCAAGGTGACCGTAGAGGACGAGCGTCCTTTTGATTATGATATCTATATGAACCACGTTTTGGACCATAGGGGCTACAGGTTCTTCCAATCGGGGTTCGATCCTGACGAAAAGGGAACCAACCTTTCCGTGAACCACGATCGTTGGGGCACGTGGATCACCTATATAGGTTATTTTTTGCTGTACATTGGCCTTATGGGCATCATGTTCTTTGGAAAAACGCGCTTTAAGGACCTGGCCAGGTCACTGGACAAATTGAAGGAAAAAAAGAAGAAGATGACCGCCACGGCCTCAACCCTTCTTTTGTTGCTGGCCGTGCCCCTGTCCGCGCAAGAACATAGCGGGGAAGACCACGGAAACACCAATGCCCCCACCAAGGAACAGGTGGACTCCTTGATCCTCTCGTCCGTGGTGTCCAAGGAGCACGCGGATGCGTTTGGCAAGTTGGTGATACAGGACGAGGGAGGACGTATGAAGCCCATTAACACCTTCTCCTCGGAGCTGCTGCGAAAACTCAGCCTAAAGGACACCTATTTGGGACTCAACGCCGATCAGGTTTTTCTGAGCATGATGATGAACCCCGCCCTGTGGTACAATGCCGAGTTCATAGCGCTGGACAAAAAAGCGCAGAACGACAGCATCCGTAAAATAGTGGGCATCCCCATGGGAAAAAAATACGTGAAGGCCACGGACTTCTTCAACGAAAAAGGGGAGTACAAATTGGCCCCTTACCTGCAGGAGGCCACTTCCACGGCCAATCCCAATAAGTTTGAGCAGGATTTTAAGGACGCCAACATCCGCCTAAGCCTTCTAAACCAAGCGCTGGGACAGGATATCCTGAAAATTTTTCCCTTGTTGAACGATGAGAACAACAAGTGGATATCTGCCGTGGAGTATAGGGGCGGCCAGTACCAAGTGGCAGATTCTCTATATTCCAATTTTATCAAGAACGCGGTTCCCTATTATATCATGACCCTTGGCAAGGCACAACAGACCGGGGATTACAGCGAAGCGGACAAACTCTTGGCCGCCTTTCACCAGAACCAGTTAAACCATGGGGCCGAGGTCCTGCCCAGTGAACGGAAGGTGAACGTGGAAGTGGTGTACAATAAATTGGATATTTTCAATAGATTGTACAAGTATTATCTTTTGGTGGGCGTGCTCATGTTCTTCGTGGTGGTCTTCCAGATTTTCAAGGAGCGCCGAATTTGGGACATTGGCATCTATTTTTTCAAAGGGGTCATCATTCTTTTCTTTCTCTGGCATACCGCCGGGCTCATCCTCCGGTGGTACATTTCCGGCCACGCTCCCTGGAGCGATGCCTATGAGAGCATTCTCTACGTATCTTGGGCCACCATAGGCATGGGGCTGGCCTTTGGACGAAAAAGTGACATGACCATAGCGGCATCTTCATTTGTGACGGCCATGCTGTTGTGGATTGCCCACCAGAGCTGGGTGGATCCCTCCATTTCTACCTTGGTGCCCGTTTTGGACAGCTATTGGCTCATGATCCATGTGGCGGTGATCGTGGGCAGCTACGGTCCTTTGGCCGTGGGGATGATCCTAGGTGTGGTTTCCCTTCTCCTGATCTTGCTCACCACCAAAAAGAACAAGAAAAAAATGGCCATTAACCTCAAGGAGCTCACCATTATAAACGAGTTGGCACTGACCGTGGGCTTGGTCATGCTCACCATTGGCAACTTCTTGGGCGGTCAGTGGGCCAACGAGAGCTGGGGCCGCTATTGGGGCTGGGACCCAAAAGAAACTTGGGCCTTGATCAGCATTATGGTCTATGCCTTGGTTATTCACGTGCGCTTGGTGCCCGGTTTGCGCAGCCCCTGGACCTTTAATTTCTTGAGTGTGGTCGCCTTTGGCAGTATCATGATGACCTATTTTGGGGTGAACTTCTATTTGGTGGGACTGCATAGCTACGCCAGTGGTGATCAAGTCATTACACCTACCTTCATTTACTACACCGTTGCCGGTGTACTGGCTTTGGGGGCCCTTAGCTATTGGCGCTACCGTGTAAACTACGCCAAGGCCAAAAGTTAATGCCTTGGTTTGTATGGTTTTGCGACGCTGTCCTGGGATTGGTTCAATGACATTAGTGGCTTTTTAACGTTTCTGTTATCTTTAAAAATCGCTGGCCTTGGAGCGCTCCACTGAAGTGTGTCCGCCTTGTCGGACAATGCCCATAAACCTCCCAGCGGCCAAGGACAAGGGGGCAAGTGCCCTGCCTTGCAAAGAACGTCCTCATTTTACCTTTCCATTAAAAGTCGCATCAGCTCCTCGGCCGCTACCCGGCCCTTTAATTTTAAAAATGGTCTCGGGGTGTTGTCTCCCAGTTCAAAGACAATGGAGGGCATCCCGTGGTTTTTAAAAAAATAGTTCCGGGACACCATGGTGGGTTCAAGGGTCTTGGAAGCGCTCACGTTGGTTTTTTTCTGGGGCAGGCGTTGGTTGATGCCATTGATCCATTGAAAGACAATGTCACCTGCTTTCCCGGTGACCAAAGTGTCCAAGGGGTAGTAAATATCGTCCCAGGTAGAGTGGAAATCCACACCAAATACAAAATCCAGCACGCTGTCCTTGTCCATCAGAAAATTCCGCACACTTTGCGTTTCCGGTTGGTTGAAGTTCTGCCAGTCCCTATTTAGATCAATGCCTCCCATATTGTGCCTCCAATGGCCGTGGTGCACCCCATCTGGGTTCATCAAGGGCACCACGAAAACCTGGTGCTCTTTTCTAAAAGCGGTTGCCTGGGCGGAAGGGCCCGCCAAGGTTTCCACAAAGGCTTTCATCGCCAGGAATCCGGTGACCTCCGGAGGATGCTGCCGGGCAATGACCATAATGGCCTTTTTCCCATTATTGGCCTCGTTCATTTCCATCAGGTCAATGGGGCGGCCTTCCTTGGATGTCCCAATAGGGTAGTTTTTCACAAAATTGAGCTGGCTCAGTGAGTCCACCCACTTTTTCACCTCCCGCTGCGTGTAGAGCTCCTGGGCCGCCACATAGGTGGGCGTGGCGTCTATGGCCAGTGACAGTTTGGCCGCCTCGGGCACCGCCTTGATGCCAAACTCGCCCTCCCCAGGGCCAATGGGTGTAAAACGGAGACTGTCCAGGGGTGTAAAGGCAGCCCCATTCTTGCTGATCTTGGGGTAGTACCTGCTTCTGGAATTTTGGTAATTGAGCGTTACCGTGATATTTTCGGGCTCCAAAGACCATATTTTAAAGGCGTACCACGGGCTCACGTTAATGGGCGTGTTCTCTGCCGTTATCCACACGGTGAAGTCCTGCGCTCCGTTCTGGGCAACCCCGTTTAGACGTGCCCCGGCAAAATCATTGGAAAAAAAGACCGTACTGTCATTAAAGGCCCATACACCACGCCACTGTTTTTGTACCGGCCGATCTACGGTGGGCACAATGGGATTGGTTCCTTGGCCTTGATAGCCGCTACTGGTTTTCTTTTTATGGTCTTGAACGGTGGGTTGCGCGGGCTTGCAAGAGGCCAAGGTCACGACGATGACGGTGAGCAGGGCAAACCATATTTTTCTGTACATGGGGTTTTGTTTAAATCTCGAAAATACACAGAAATATGGAACCAACGTATGCCGGCCGGAAGTAGGTTGTTCCTTAATTTTTTATGAGGGGAGTGATCAAAGCCTATGGCCCTCCTGGGCAAGGATGTCACTTGTCATTGCGGGTCAGTAACTTCCGTTTTGCGACGTTTGGTTTTGGGTTGATGGTGCCCATCGGTTTGGCTTTGAGCAATTAAAAGAGGGCAGTTGGGGCAATGGGATAAACAAGGTAATGGGTAGCTATTGTTCCGGTTCTGCGGTTTCCCTTGATTCAGATGATGTGTGAAACATTTGTGATCATGATGCAACACCCCATAAAATCTAGAGGTTTGCTTATGGGGCACCCGTATGAATGACCCGGGCGGGTGGCCATCGCCACGGTAATGGGGCACTGGTCTGCACAGTGATTGATGTTTCTTGGTTTTGCGGCCGTAGAGGTGTTTTTAGTCCCTATACCGGGTTTAAATCCATTGTCCTTGGGCACATTTCAGTGTCCTAATTTTGTACCTTTGAGCATCCCAACATCATTTTTTTGGGCCAAAGGGCTTCTTGCCCCTGCGCTTACAAGATGTGGGTTGGCTTTTTCCAAGAGTGGGGAGAGTCGTTTAAACAAGTATTTAAATAGCTGTTTCACAGCTTTTTTTGAATAAAAATTTAAAGCGATCAATGAAAAAAAAGTACCCTGGTTTCAATACCATTTGCACCCACACAGGGGAATTGGAAGACAAGCAGCACAAGGGTGCGGTGTCCCCGCTGTACATGAGCACTTCCTACGCCTTTACGGATGTGGATGTTAAACGTTATCCCAGATACTTCAACACGCCCAACCAAGAAGGGCTCTGCAAGAAGATAGCGGCCCTTGAGCACGCCGAGGATGCCTTGATTTTTGGAAGTGGCATGGCTGCGGTGAGCACAGCGTTGCTGGCGTTCCTAAGCGCTGGGGACCACGTGGTGCTGCAGCAGACCCTGTACGGTGGCACCCATAACCTGGTGACCGAGGAATTTGCCAAGTACGGCATTTCCCATTCGTTCACTGAAGGCTGGCAGCCCCAGGATTTCGAGGCGAAGATACGGCCCAACACCAAGGTCATTTATATTGAAACGCCTTCCAACCCCTTGTTGACGCTCACTGATATGGAGGCCGTGGCCCAGCTGGCCAAACGGCACGGTCTGGTGAGCATCATAGACAATACCTTTGCCAGCCCGGTGAACCAGAACCCCTTGGATTTTGGCATTGATATTGTCCTTCACAGTGCCACCAAATACATGGGAGGGCACTCAGACATCTGCGCTGGGGCCGTGGCCTCCACCAAGGCGCATATGGAGCGGATTTTTCACCTGGCCAAGAATCTTGGGGGCAGTCTCAGTGATTATACGGTATGGCTTTTGGAGCGGAGCATTAAGACCATGGGCCTTCGGGTGAAGGCACAAAACGGCAACGCCATGACCTTGGCCCATCATCTCAAAGCCCATGAAGATGTGAACGCCGTTTACTATCCCGGACTGGAGGACCATCCCGGGCATGTGTTGGCCAAAAGACAAATGAAGGGTTTTGGCGGCATGCTGTCCTTTGAGCTGAAGCCCTATCTGGATAGCGCCAAATTTCAAAAGAACCTTCAGCTCATAAAATCCTCCATGAGTCTGGCGGGGGTGGAGAGCACCGTGCTCTCACCAAAGGACACCTCGCACGGCCTTTTGAGTCCAGAGGCCCGGGCGGAACAGGGCATCACAGATGGTTTGATCCGTTTTTCAGTGGGCATAGAAGAGGCCGAAGACTTGATGGCGGACATTGATCAGGCCATTAAAGAGACCAAGCTCAGTGCTTCTTATGCCGGCGGACAATGAGGCTTGTGCAACCCCTATGGTGGCCATCCGGAGCATGGTTTTCGCCAGTAGGCAAGGCCAGAATGATAAAGAGGGCGTGCCAAGGATATGGTGGGGCATATAGTGTGGAACCGAAGAGAACAGTGTTATGAAATTGGATATTCTAGTGTTCGGGGCACATCCGGATGATGCAGAACTGGGAGCCGGGGCCACCATTGCCAAAGTCGTGGACCAGGGAAAGAAAGTGGGACTCATAGACCTGACCAGGGGAGAGTTGGGCACCAGGGGAAGTGCGGAGATCAGGGACGCGGAAGCCCGTGCGGCGGCAAAGATCCTTGGGGTTTCCGTTAGGGAAAACCTTGGTTTTAGGGACGGTTTCTTTGTCAATGACGAAGCGCACCAGCTCAAGGTCATACAAACCATCAGGAAGTATAGGCCCACCATTGTGCTCTGCAATGCGGTGAAAGACCGTCATATAGACCATGGCAAGGGCAGTAGCTTGGTCAGCGATGCCTGTTTTCTGAGTGGTCTGGTAAAAATTCCCACGGAATGGGAGGGCACCGTACAAGAGCCATGGCGGCCCAAAGTGGTGTATCACTACATTCAATGGAAAAACTTAAAGCCCGATTTTGTGGTGGATGTAAGCGGTTATATAGATGTAAAGACCAAGGCCATCTTGGCATATGCATCGCAGTTCCATGACCCCAAGAGCAAAGAACCGGAGACCCCCATAAGCAGTAAGAACTTTTTGGACAGCGTGCGCTACCGGGCACGCGATCTGGGCAGGTTGGTGGGCGTTGCCCATGCCGAGGGCTTCACCACCGAGCGCGTGTTGGCCGTTAACGATCTGGAAGATTTGCGCTAGGCGGAGCGTCTGAGCTCTTTTTTGGCTTTTGGAAGCGAAACAAAGAATGTGCTTCCATTTCCAGGCCTACTTTCTGCCCAGATGGTGCCGTTGTTCTGTTCCACCATTTCCTTGCAAAGGTTAAGACCAAGGCCTGTGCCCTTTTCGTTATTGGTGCCATAGGTGGAAGCAATATTGGAAGAAAACAGGGAAGCAAGCACCTTTTTTTCAATGCCCACGCCATTATCCTTTACATAAAGCACCATGGTCTTGTCCGTTTGCGTCATTCCAATATGCACCTGTCCGTGGTTAGGGGTAAATTTCAGGGCATTGCTCAAAAGATTTCGGATCACCACGTCAATTTGGTTGTAGTCAGAATGGATCAGCGTGTTCTCCACCAAGTTGTTCCTAATGGAGATGGACTTGTTTGCGGCAATTTCCGAGAGCAGACTTATGTTTTCCTCAACGGTACGGTAAACATCAAAATCCACCGCTTTGGTAACCTTGCCGTTCATTTGTGTGGTGCTCCAAGAGAGCAGATTGTTAAGGGTAAAGGCCAAGCTGTTTACATCTTCCCTGATCTTGGGAACAAAACCCATAAATTCCTCGTTGGTCATCTCACCATTGCTGGAAAGGTCGAACATGCCCTGTATGGCACCAATGGGCCCCCTTAGGTCGTGGCCAATGATACGGAACATTTTGTTCTTCGTGGCGTTTACTTCTTTTAGGTAAGCCTGACTTTTCTCCAGGTCCTTGGTTTTTGCCAAGAGCTGTTTGTTAAGGTCACTTTGTATCCGTGCATTTCTTTTGTTTATAAGGGCCAATGCCATAAGGGCCAGTAAAAAGCCAATGGCCGCGTACACGTAAAGACGGGTCTGTGCCAATTCCTTTTCATTTTCTTGAATGAGATCGGCTTTTTGTTGTTCGTACCTAAGTTTGGTCTTGAGCAGCATAAGGTCTTCCTCGTTCCGCTTGTTTTGTAAAGTGTCCGTTATCCTTTGATAAGTTTCATGATGGTACAGTGCCGTCTGGTGGTCGCCCAATTTTTTGCTCAAGGTGTACAACAGTTTGGCGCTTTGGGCCTCGCCTTCCAATACGGACAATTTTTTGGAAATTTTATGGGCCTTTTGGGCATAAGCTTCTGCCACTGCGTCATTTTCCTTTAACAGGTACACCTGGGACAGGCCGTTATAAATGTCAATACTGCCTCTTTCATCGTCCAGTTCAGCGTGCAGTTCCTCGCTCTGCTTAAACCAATACAGCGCCCATTTTAGATTGTCCTGTTTAAGGTAAATGTCTGCCTTAACACCATAGGCATAGGCCAACCAGCTGATGATGCGTTCTTTTTGAAAAGTACGTATGGCAGCGTTGATGTTGAACATCCCCAGCTCTAGATCGCCCATTTTGGCGTAGGCACCCGCAATGTTACTCCTGGTTTCGGCAATAAAAATGGGGTCGCCAATTTCCTCGTTTAGGGCAATGACCTTGTTAAAATGATGCATGGCTTGCTCAAAATCTTCCTGAAGCAGATAGAGACTGGCCATGTTTTCGTTGATAACGGACAACATTTTAAGGTCCTTCTCGCCTTGTGCCGTCTTCAAGGCTTGCAAGTAGGCATCCAGGGCTTTCGCATATTTTTCTTGGGTATAGTATTCAGAGGCAAGGTCGTTCAGCGCGGCGGTATATATTTCGTTCAGGTTGTGTTCCGTGGCCAGGTCCTTGGCCTTTTTAAAGTATGATATGGCCAGGTGTTGGTCTCCGTTGTCAGAATGGTAGAGACCGGAGAAAATGAGGGCTTCTGCTTTTTCTTTGTGGTAATCATTCCTATCACTGATGGCATACGCCTCATCTGCCAAGATCTTAAGGCTGTCTGCCTTGTGAAAACGGTAGTTGTACGCGCGGTCCAGCTTGTTTTGTACAGCTTGCAGCGAGATGGTGTCCTTTGGGATAAAGAAGTGCTTGGCCGTAATGTGGAATGGAAGGTGATGGCCTTGTGCCAAAAAGGGGTTCAAACTAAAAAGTATGGAACACAGCACCCAAAAATTCCTTTTGCGCAGCGGATGATATGAGAGCTTTTTTCTTGGGTCCATGTTCAAGGTGCGAACATAAAACTAGCGCTTGTTCTAATCCCTTGTGCAAAATATGTTGTGAAATGCTTTTTTTTGGATGTTTTATCGTCTAAATGGTGTATTTGGTCGATTTTTCCTACTGTCGCAACACCTTGTTTTCCCTAAGGCCAGAAGCAAAATGACGCCCCGTTTTTCCCTACGAAACACATAGGTTGGCCAGATGTCCCCGGAGAATTAGCCGGCCCCTTTTTTGGAGGGAAGACTTACCTTGAAAATACTGCCCTGACCCGGTTTGCTGGCCACAGTAATCTCCCCCTTGTTCTGCTGCACCATATCAGTGCACAAAAGAAGGCCAAGACCGGTTCCTTTTTCCATGTTCGTGCCCACGGTTGAAATGTGTTCTTGGGAATTTAAAATACGCTGTAGCACATCTGGCTTCATTCCCAGTCCGTCGTCTTTCACCTCAATGGTGGTTTTGCCGTACTTTTGTTGGGCACGAACTTCAATGTTTCCTCCGGGATGGGTAAACTTTATGGCGTTGCTGATCAAGTTCCTGAGCAAAATCCTAAAGTGGTCTTCATCTGCATAAACCGTTGTTTCCTCTGCCACGTTGCTGCACACCTTTATGTTTTTGCGCTCTATTTTTTCAAGGAAAAAATCCAGTATATGATCAATTTGGGTTTTTATGGGAACCTCCCGCGGTCGGGTGATGGCGCCCTGCATTTGGTTTTGTCCCCAATTCAAGAGATTGTCCAATGTAAACTGTAGGTGGCCCAGTTTTGTATTGAGGTCGGGTCCAAACCTCTTAAAGTACAAGTTTCCATTTGGATCTTCCTCCAGGGATAGGCCCACCAATTCCTTAAGGGACAGAATGGGACCGCGAAGATCGTGGCCAATAATGGAAAATAGCTTGTCTTTGGTCCTGTTGGTCTTTTCCAAGCCAATTTCCCGTTCGGTAAGGGCTTTGGTCTTTTCCGCCAACATCAGGTTCATTTTTCTATTTCGTTTGCCCTGGTGGTGTATGAGTAGGGCAAAGCAAAGGGAAATGACCATTCCGGCGGTAATGACACGGATATAGGCATTTTGTTTTTCAATGAATTCTTCATCCTGCCTGCGAAGAAGCTCTTTTTCATTTTCGTACGCCAGTTTGGTGCGCAGCATGGCAAGATTGTTTTTATTCTGTTCAATGGCGATACTGTCGGAATATGCCTCTGCCAACTCTAGGTAGCCCAAGGAGGCGGCTGGGGCATTTTCTGCCTTGGCGATCTTGTAGAGCATTCTATAACACCTTTCCATTCCAGATTTTAGGGAGAATGCCTTAAAGAGGGCAAGACTTTTAAGTATTTGTTTTCGGGCTTTTTCATATTCACCCAGGCCCAACTGGGCGGCTCCCATCCCGTACGCAAGATCGGCCAGGCCTTTTTTGTCTCCACTGGCCGTGTAGCCAATACTGGCCAAATTTAAATGGGTCATCGCTTTTTCATAGTCCCCTTGGTAGGTGTGCAACCTACCCAGTGTAAGTTGTCCAAATGCCGCAATATTTGTTTCCTGTCTATTCGCAGATAGGGCCGTCCCTTTCATCAAATAGGGCAGGGCGCCCTCGTAGTCTTTTCTCTCTATGTGCAGTACCCCTATGTTGACCAGCAGTACGGATTGTAACTGGGAGTCCTCCACTTGGTCCAAGATGCTTTCTGCCCGTCCGTAATGAATACCGGCCTCGTCAAAGTCTTTTAAAAGTAAGAACATGGTGCCCAAATTGGAGCGTATCCTAAATTGCTGGCTCAAATTGCCGGATGCTTCGGCATGTTCCAAGGCCACCAGAAAATCCCCGTAAGATTTGGGGTAATCCGAGTTGATGAAATGTGCCTGTGCCATATCGTTGTAGGTCTTGAGCACCAACTCCGGAAAGTCATAAAAACCAGGCCGCTCCATATTCCTTTTATGGATGGAAAGGGCTTGTTCCCAATTGCCTTGGTACAGCTCATAAACAGCGCTATGGTAATGGGCAAAGAGCCTTCCCTTATTGTAATCAATGGCTTCGCTGAGCTTAAGCGCCTCCAAGGCCACTTGCTTTATGTTCTTTGGCCCCGAGTAGCGCAATTGCTCTGCAATTTGGTTCAAAGAGTCTATCCGGACAATATCTTCTGGGCCCCATTGAAATCCGGAATGGGGCAATGCCACCGTATGTTGGTGGGCCAAGGCCATGGCATTTTGTCCCGTAATGGCATGGGCGATAAAAACAAATAAAAGGCGACACAACGCGCATAACGTTCTTCTGGGTTTCGCGCTTGTTCTAATTGTGGGGATCTGCAGGAATGACATGGGACTGGAATGGTTAAATGAACCGTTTTTTAAGGTCAAAACGGGTTGGTACAATGGTAAACTTAAGGTATCATGACAAAAAAGATTGGGAACTGCGGTCCATATCCCTGGTGAAAAAGAAATGTTGTTTTGTTAAAAGGGGACAAGTGTTTCGGTGTCATGCTGCTTATGTTTTACTCTCATCTGGTCTTCGGCGTTGATTGAAAAGAGACCCTTGACTGGTTTTTGGTGTCCATTGCTTTTTTCCATGGTGGGCGTGCCCTTGCCCTTTTAAGAGGTGTACCGCAAACATTATTTTTAAGTTTCTAAAATACCACTATTTTTTCAACTTTCACCAAAAGTTGTTCCTCGATGGAACTGAACGGGAATGGCCATTGCCTTACCCTCCTATAAGGTGGCGGTCCCAAAAACTTTGGGGGGTGGGTTGGTATGTATGGCTTTTATTGTGCAGCTGTTGCAGCAATAGGCCAAGGACAAACATATTGAAATTGAACCTACCCTTTTTTAAGCGGCGGGCAATATTTATAGTCCTTTTCCTTTGATTAGTGTTTCAAAAAAAATTACCTTTGCCACCGCTTCTAAATGGTGGTTGTAGCTCAGCTGGTTAGAGCGCTGGATTGTGGTTCCAGAGGTCGCCGGTTCGAACCCGGTCTTCCACCCTGAAAAGCAAAAGCCTTGGGTCTTGTCCAAGGCTTTTTTTGTACCCATCTGCCGGCCCAAATTTGATCGATGGCCGCAGGATGTCCAAGGTTGCCATCTTTTAGAAAACAAAAGGCCCTTGCTTCCGCAAGGGCCTAAAAGCGATGGTCATAGGGCAGGGGGGTTACTTGGCCTCGGCCTTGTCCACCACCAGTTTTTTGTCCCTATTGGCAATTTCCCATGCCGTGTAAAAAATGAGTCGGCTCCTGTTTTCCAACAGGTCATAATTAATCTTTTCCACCGTATCGCTGGGGCGGTGATAGTCGTCATGGGTACCGTTGAAATAGAAAATGATGGGAATGTTGTTCTTGGCAAAGTTATAGTGGTCGCTGCGGTAATAAAAACGGTTGGGGTCGTTGGGGTCGTTATAGGTGTAATCAAATTCGATATTGGTGTACTTGTTGTTCACCATTTCAGAGAGTTCGTGCAATTCGGTGCTCAATTTGTCTGATCCAATGAGGTAGAGGTAATTCCGGTCGCCCTCACGCTTTGGGTCTATGCGGCCGATCATGTCTATGTTTAGGTTGGCCACGGTCTGTGCCAGCGGAAAGATCGGTTCCGTATCGGTGTAATACTGCGAGCCCAACAGTCCTTTTTCCTCTGCCGTTACATGTAGAAAGACAATGCTTCTCTCAGGGCCGTTTCCTTTTTGTACCGCTTCTTGAAACGCCTCTGCAATTTCCAGCATGGCCACCGTGCCGGAACCATCATCATCTGCCCCGTTGTTGATCTGGCCATCGGGTGTAACGCCAATGTGGTCCAGGTGGGAGGAGATCACCACGTACTCATTGGGTTTGGTGCTTCCTTTTATCACGGCCACCACGTTCTCCGAATCTATCTCCTCATTGCTGCTCTCCACCGCCAACTGCAAGGTGGCAGACAGCTCCTGCGGGCTGTGGTCCGTGCCAATATTGGGCATAAGTGCCTTGGCCATGGTTTCGTTGATGAAGAAATTGTAAAATGGGGCACTCCCATTGTCCTTTAGCGACATTCTGCCACTATCATTGCTCTTCATGGAATCGAACCTTCTTTTAAAACGGTTGAAGTTGTCCGCATCAAAGTAAAATACGGCAGTGGCGCCCTTTTCCTTGGCCAGTTCCAAGCGTTTTCCGAGGGATTCTGACATGTTGCTCCAGACAGACTTCTCCGAAGTGCCCGAGATGACATAATTGCCCTCGGCATCCATTGGCTCGCCCGCCTTGATCAAGACCGGTTTTCCCTGAACGTTCACCTTGTCATAATCAGAATAGCCGTCTTCTTCGATCCCATACCCAACATAGACCAGTTCGTTAAAACTGCCCTCGGCAGCTTCAAAGGTAAGCACGTCATTTCCAATGGAGAAGGTGGCGCCGTTCACTGAAATGCCACCGGTGGGGAGCTTACTGATCTCCAGCGGAACTTTTTGAAAATAATCGCCATCGCTCTTGGCCGCGGGGACGTTCATCTCTTGGTAGGCGTTTCTCAGGTATTCCACTGCTTTTTTCTGTCCCGGGGCACCGGTGTCCCTTCCTTCAAATTCGTCCGAGGCGTAGATGTAGAGGTGCTCCTTGAGCTCCTCTTCCGTAATGGTCTGTGCATAAACGGTTGGGGAGGCGCTGTCCACGGCCTGTTCCTTCACCGTTTTTTGAGAGCTGTTGCAGGCCATTAGCAAACTGCCGGCCAAAATAAAAAATGTTTTGTTCATGATTTTCTGTTCAAATTTTGTCAAAAATAATCAAAAAGAGCCCAATATGGCGGCTTCTGGCAAATATTGCCGGTGACCCGGCCAAATGGGCATTGCTCCTTGTTCTTATGTCGGGATTTGGGGCATATCCGTTGGGGCAAGCGCCCCATTTTTTCGCTTTTTTGTGGGTCACGGGCGGCTTGGTATTTTTTCGGCATACATTAACCAGGCCCTGAATTTGGTTTTCGAGAATATTCGTACCTTTTTTACCTAAAACCAAACATGGCCGTTATGAGTGTCCGCGACCTATCCACAGTGCATGACCTATTATCCCCGCAATTGTTTCAATGGCCCCAGACCAGGGAAGCCTGGGAACCTTATTTGTTGAGTGATGCCCAGGTGGCCCATTTTAAGGAATATGGTTATGTGGATGACATTCCCTTGTTGAACGATGCACAAATTGAAGTTTTGAGGAGGGATTTGGAAGACATTATGGACGTAAACCATCCCGGGCACCATTTGTTCTATGAATTTCACAGCAATGAATCCAAGGACAGTGGGGACATCCTTTTTCATTCCTTGGGGCATTGGCGCCTTTCCGAGGCTTTTCATGACGTTCTTTGGAATCCCGCCTTTGTGATGGCGGCCCACCAACTGTTGGAAAACAAGTCCGTTCGCTTCTGGCATGACCAAGTGTTCTGCAAACCTGCCCAGCATGGAGGGGTGGTGGCCTGGC
Organism: Maribacter aquimarinus; assembly: GCF_047345505.1. NCBI lineage: Bacteria > Pseudomonadati > Bacteroidota > Flavobacteriia > Flavobacteriales > Flavobacteriaceae > Maribacter > Maribacter aquimarinus. The sequence goes on from NZ_JBLFEO010000010.1 coordinate 95,312, forward strand.
ATCAGGACTATTCGTATTGGACGCGCACGGTGGCCATGCAACATCTTACCTGCTGGACGGGACTGGATGATGCGGATGAGGAGAACGGATGCCTTCACTACGTACCGGGAAGTCATCGGTGGGGGCTTTTGGATGCTCCCGAGCTGGCTGGCGATATGGATGGATTGATGGACTGTTTAACGGATGCGCAAAAGGCCGATTTTAAACCCGTTCCCATTCCCTTGAAAAAGGGGAGGGGCACCTTTCACCACCCTCTTTTGGTGCATGGCTCGTACGGGAACAAATCCCCAAAACCACGCAGGGCCTTTGTGATCAATGTCTTTGCAGATGGTACGGTGAGCAATACCAATGATGTCTTGCTACAGGGCGTGCCCCCAATTCCCAAGGGAAGCCCTATGCAGGGACAGTTTTTTCCCTTGCTCTATGAGGCCTAGACCCGTTTCATTTCACTTTCTTTTGCCCAGGGCTTCCGCAATCCCCCTTTCAACCAAGGGCTCCATCACCTGGTAGCCAAGGGCCGTGGGGTGTATGCCATCTTCGGCATACTTTTTTGGGAGTCCATTTTTATCATCGGCCAGGGCGCTGAAATAATCCACATACACCAGGTCTTGCTCAAGGGCGTAGGTCTTTAGCATTTGGTTCAGGTCCACTATTTTTTGGGCGGGCCGCAGACCGGGCCGCCATGGATAGTCATAGGCCGGCAGTGTGCTGCAGAGCACCACGGAGATACCGTTCATTTTAGCAATTTCCGCCATGCCCTTAATGTTGTCCGCAATCATCTGCAGGGTGGATGGTCCCGTGTTCCCTGCAATATCATTGGTGCCGGCCAAGAGCACCACCACACTGGGTTTCAGGGCAACGACATCTTGCCTAAAACGCAACAGCATTTGGGGTGTGGTCTGCCCGCTAATGCCCCGGTTCACATACGGTTTTCCCTTAAAAAAATCCGGTCGGGCCTCCAACCAGCCTATGGTAATGGAATTCCCCATAAAGACCACCCGATCCTCTCCAGCGGTGGGCATTCCCACCTTTTCGTTGTCTTTTTGAAAATGCTTAAGGTTGGCCCAATCTTGTGCATGTACGGTATGGGTCAGGGCAGAGGCGGTAAAACAGCTCCATAAAAATAACTTCAGTTTCTTCATTTGTTATAGGGTTGGTAGCGAAGCCTTTTTAGCTCCTCGTTTTTCAAGGGTATGGCTTGTTCCATTTTATTGATGGTGGGCCGTTGCACCAAAAGGTAAAGCAGTAGGCAAATCCCTATCACCAGCGGAAGGGCGTTGCCAGAAAGGTAATAGGCCACCAAGGCAAATAGGGCGGGTGCCTCTATCATCGCATACTGCCCCAATGAGGTGGTTTGGAACTTTCGCAGCTTCATTTCCAGGGCATCCTCTTTTTTCAAGGGCTGCAGTTGTTTGCGCATAAACAGCTGACTTCCAAAATAACCCAAAAGGGCCGTCAGGGGAACGGCAAATACCAGCGGGTCGCCTTCTGTGATTTGCGCCCCGAAACTATTTTTTTGCACCACGACAAATACGGTCAATGCGCCCAACGCAAAGAGGAACATTCCATGAATGATCCTAAGGCTTTTTAAGTAATTTTCTATATGCATGCTGCCGTGTTCAAGGCCCAAGATAGCTTTTTTTTTACGATAGGATGTTGTTGCGGATGCCGCCCACCATTTTTTTTCGTCCTTTTTCCATATATTCCAATACCTTTGCCCCTTATGAAAATAAACTATCTCATCATGCTTGTTTTGGGTGGTACCTTTATTTGTGGTGCGCAGATTCCCAAGGACAAGGCGCTTCATTTTTTGGGAGGCAACCTTTATGGTTTGGTGGGGGCTGGTGTGGCCAATGAGCTATCCAACGGAAACCGTGCCTGGACCTTTGCGGGATCGGTCGGGGGCAGCCTATTGGTGGGTCTGGCCAAAGAAGCCATAGATGAAAGGCAATACAACGGTTGGGACAACGGGGACGTGGTGGCCACCGTTCTTGGTGGGCTCAGTGTGGGCGTGGTCATTGATGTGTTTAAGCAAAAGCGCAAGAGAAAACGCGAAAAAATGTTCCGGGAAGTTTTGAAGAGCGCAACCATAGATCACGTGCCCAGCATTGAGATGTTTCCGCCCAAGGAACCTACAGTGCCTTCCCTGGCCCTAATGGCCCTTTCGGATTCGGTGGTGGAACAAATGCGAACCAAGACGGACTAGGGGCTTTATATACCTCCGGCGGTACGGTGTGTCCCGAGTTTGCTTTCACCCCTTTTTAACCAGGGGATCCATACGCACTGTTTTCAGAGCAAGTCCGAAATTTATCATGACATGTTTTCCCATACATCATTAGATGGGTGCCAAGGGGCCTTTCTACCACCTTATATGCCCTTACCCAACGGGCAATGCCAGCCCCAAAATATCAGTACTTTGCACTTTTTCCGTTGGCCAAGGAATTTAAGATGAATTCACGGATGTCATCATTGCTCTTTTTAAGATCCTCTCTGCGCAAGTACATCATATGACCGGATCGGTAGCCCTTAAAGCTAAAGCGGTCCTTCATTTTTCCGCTGGGGTCTATTTGCCACATCGTATATTTTGCGTTAAAGTAGGTGGTGGCCCCATCGTAATAACCGCTTTGCACCAAAACCTTTAAATAGGGATTCTGGGCCATTGCCTGCCTAAGATTGTCCCTAGTATTGTCATTTTCGTTGTTCCAGGGGCGCACAGGGCCAAACATGTTGTATTTTATGTCTGTCTTAAAGTTGAGCTCTTCCTGTAAATAATAGTTTATGGCCGGGGTGAAACTGTGCAACCAAGAGGTGAGCTCGGCACTATAGTCTGGCCGCATTCCCGCCATTTGCCGATCAATGCCCAGATATCTGGAGTCCAATCGCCCCACATGGTACCCTCTGTCCTTTAAAAGGTGTTTCCAGAAATAGGAATTGGGCACCACCAGGTTTTGGTCCAGGATCTCCTGTTTGTCCAGACCGCTGTAATAAGCCATTTTTTCGGCCACCTTGTTTTTTTCCGCATCACTTATGTTCCAGCCTTTTGCCAGGGCAGGGATAAGGGTGTTTATGGTGTAGTCTTCAGATTCCGGCAATATGTCCAACAAGTCTTTTTGTTGCAAGGCGGGCGGCAGGGCTTTGTGGTGCCAAGCAGTGGCCGTGTAGTAGGGGAGGTTCATCGCGTCCGAGACCGGACCTCCGGTTCTGATCACTTTATAATCTGCCGGGGAGACCATGATCACCCCGTTCAGGTACATCCATTGCTGGTCCTGTAGGGCCAGTGAAAGCCCCATGACCCTGGTTCCGCCATAGCTCTCCCCAATGATGTACTTGGGAGAACGCCAGCGGTTGTTGCGCGTTACAAAGGTATTGAGCCATTCTGCCAGATATTTGATATCGGCATTGATGCCAAAGAACTTTTCCCTGTCCACTTCCTTTCCCGTCTCCGGAATGGTACGGCTGTAGCCCGTATTGGCGGGATTAACGTAAACAATGTCGGTCACGTCCAGGACGGAATAGGGATTTTCCCTTACACCATAGGGCTGCACGGGGTACCCCTCATCATCAATGTTAAGGATCCTGGGACCCGTGTAGGCCAGGTGCATCCAAACGGACCCCGATCCAGGTCCTCCGTTAAAGGATATGAGCAAGGGCCGCTCTGCGCGGTTCTTTACGTTGTTCCGGGTATAATAGGTGTAGTGGAGGGAGGCAATGGGCATGCCCGTTTCATCCCATACGGGCTGGGTGCCCACTTGGGCCGTGTAGTCCATCGCCTTTCCATTGATGGTAACGCTGTGCTGGGTGGTCACCACCGTATCAATGGGCAGTTTTCGTTCTTGTGAAAAGGATGTTTGGAAAAGGGCCAGGGCTGCCAGGCCAAAGTAAATGATCTTCATATCATGCGGTTTTCTCGACCTTAAAAATACGTTTTTCCGGACAATTTCAAGGGCCGTACGGCAAGTTCTATTCTTGTTATCTTTAAGTCCTGATAAATTGGTGTTATGAAATGTGCCATAGCAATGCCATACCAACCGAAATGTTGATTGGCGAATTACCCGCCTGAACCGGAACGGGCAGGTCTGAGCTTGAAAAAACAAATAAATAGCAACAGATGAAAAACGTTACAAGAAGGGATTTTGCCGCCACTTTGGGAAAAGGCGCAGCGGCGGTAACCATACTGGGGGCCTCGCCTTTGCTGGGAGCGCCGATCTCCGCCCAAAATAAAAAGAGCCTGGGGGTGGCCCTGGTTGGGCTTGGAAGTTACAGTACCCATCAGTTGGCACCCGCCCTTGAGGAGACCCAGTTTTGCCATTTGGCCGGGATCGTTACCGGGACCAAGGAAAAGGAGGCGGTCTGGAAACGCAGCTACGGTCTTCCGGACAGTAGCGTGTACAATTATGAAAATTTTGATGACATTGCCAACAATGACAGCGTGGACATTGTCTATGTTGTGCTCCCCAACAGCATGCACGCCGATTTCAGTATCAGGGCGGCACGGGCCGGGAAGCACGTCATTGTGGAAAAGCCCATGGCGATGAACGTGGCGGAATGCAATGCCATTATGGAGGCCTGTGCGGCAAGCGACGTAAGGCTAAGCGTGGGATACCGGATGCAATCCGACCCCTATACACAGCAGGTAAAGAGGTTTGTCCGTGATAAAACCTATGGGGAGGTACAATTCATCAATTCCGATGCGGCCTACATCTCTAGGGGAAATCCGGATCAATGGAGGCTTAACCGTGCCCTTTCCGGTGGCGGGGCACTGATGAACATGGGAGTTTACTCCATACAGAGCAGTATCTACGGGGCGGGCGAAAACCCCATTTCGGTGTCCGCCCAGGAATTCAGTACCCGGCCGGATTACTTTAAGGACACGGACGAGACCATTACCGCCCAATTCGAATTTGAAAATGGGGCCGTGGCCCATATGATGACCTCCCACAACATAAGTGGCAACAGGATGAAGGTACACGGTAGTAAAGGTTGGTTTGTTCTGGAACCTGCCCACAGTTATGGCCCCATTGGCGGGCATACTTCAGATGGCACCGTTCTAAAATACCCGCATAAAAGCCAAATGGCCCTACAGATGGATGATTTTGCCCAGCATATCCTGGCGGGCGCGCCCAATATGGCCCCAGGGGAGATGGGCAAAAGGGACATGATCATTGTGGAGGCCATCTACAGGTCCATCCGGGAGGGTGGCAAGCGGCAGCAGTTGGACCTTGCCGAAATGGGACTTGTACGTGTTTAGCCCTATGCGCCGGGTAGCCTTATCTGGGGGTTGATCGGTGTGCGCTGGTTTGGCACGGAGGGTGTTTGCCAGTATGCCAATCCCTTGGTTCGGTGGGTCAGAATTTTTCAAATACCCCCAGGCCAAAGAGGGCATAGTCATATTTAACGGGGTCCTGGGGGTCTAATTTGCGCAACTGGGCATCCAGCGCTGCCACGGCTTTGGCATCGTTCTGTTTTCGTTTCAGCAATTTCAATTTTCTGGCCACATTTCCGGAATGTACGTCCAGGGGGCAGGATAGTTTGGCAGGTGGGATGCCCTTCCACAGACCAAGATCCACTCCAGCGGCATTGCTTCTCACCATCCACCGCAAAAACATGTTGATGCGCTTGGCCGCCGAGCCCTTTTCGGGATCGGAGACGTGCTTGGTGGTGCGTTGCGGGTGGGGGAGTGCAAAAAAGATCCTTTTAAAATGGGCAATGGTGGGTTGCAGGGAGGTTTTGGTCTGGTTTTGGGTAAACACGGCTTCCAGGCCGCCATGGTGTTCATAGATGTTCTTTAGGCTGCGTACAAAATAGACCAGGTCTTCAGCGTTAAAGGTACGGTGCACAAAATGTTCCAGGCCCTTTAGATCGTTTTCTGTGTGGTGCCTTACAAAATCGTGCGGACTGTGGTGCATCAGGTCCATTAAGCGATGCGCGTTGGCAATGATGCTCTTTCTGTTGCCCCAGGCAATGGTGGCGGTTAAAAAACCGCTGACCTCCATATCCTCTTTCTTTGTGAACAGATGGGGAATCTGCACGGGATCGCTCTCCAGAAATTGGTCATTATTGTACAAAGCCACTTTTTCATCCAAAAATTCCCTAAGTTCAGAACGCTTCATCGTGTTGGTTTATTCAAAAATTGCGCGGCCAAAACGCAGTACCAGTCCAAGGGCGGTATGGAACATGCCCGTGAGAACAAGTGGCAATAGACTGGCCACGGCACTGACTACCAGTAGGTTCCCATATAGGGAGAGCCGTTTTGGGCGCTGGGGTGAAACCGCTTCTTGGTATTCAGGGGCTTTGATAATGGCCCGCACCTCTTGGACCATCTTTAGGATTCTTGTTCGGGGCGTCTCTCTGGATAAATGATTTTACCATCGACCATGGTCAGCTTCCGATCGGCCATGGCGGCGAGTTCGGCGTTGTGGGTCACAATGACAAAGGTTTGCCCAAACTCCTCCCGCAGGTCAAAGAACAATTGGTGCAGCCTATCGGCACTTTCAGAATCCAAATTCCCGCTGGGTTCATCCGCAAAGATCACGGACGGGTTGTTCACCAATGCCCTGGCAACGGCCACCCGCTGTTGTTCCCCGCCCGAAAGTTCCGATGGTTTGTGCCTTACCCTATTGCCCAGCCCCAAAAACTGCAACAGTTCCCCAGCCCTTTTCTGGGCCGCTTCCTTGCCCGTGTTCTTGATGAAGGCGGGCAGACAAACATTCTCCATGGCGGTAAACTCCGGCAACAATTGGTGGAACTGAAAGATGAAACCGATGTGCTCGTTCCTGAAACGGGCCAATTGCCTGGCGTTGAGTTGGTTTACCTTGGTGCCGTTTATGGTAAGGTTGCTCTCGGTGCTGTTGGTGGGCATGTCCAGGGTGCCCAAGATTTGCAACAGGGTGGTTTTGCCGGCTCCGGAGGCCCCCACAATGGAGACCACCTCCCCTTTGTTTATGTTGAGGTCCACCCCTTTTAAAACCTGAAGGTCCCCGTAATATTTTTGTATGTTTGCCGCTTGTATCATCCGTTCCATTCCAGTTGGTGAAATTAGTTTATCGGGGGCAAACCACAAAACCGTGGGTGGGCAAAGCCCAAATCTGGTACGCACTTAAAAATTTAGATTAATTTTAAGGATCGATGCGTTTAAATTCCCTAGGTTTGTTTAGGAAATTTTAATTATCATTAAACAAAATAGAACATTCCCTTATGGCTCCATATAGCAATCTGGAAGAGTACAATCTTGAAATTACGGACGAAGTAAAAAACAGGTACGCGTCCATCATCAACGAAATTGGCGAAAATGTAACCCGGGAGGGCTTGGTAAAGACGCCGGAAAGGGCGGCCAAAGCCATGCTTTTTCTCACCCAGGGCTACAAACAGGACGCTGTGGAAATTCTGCAGGGTGCCATGTTCAAGGAAGATTATGATGACATGGTCATCATTAAGGACATAGAACTGTACTCGCTCTGCGAGCACCATATGCTGCCCTTTTTCGGAAAAGCCCACATTGCCTACATTCCAAACGGACACATTGTTGGCCTCAGTAAAATACCGCGGGTAGTGGATGTCTTTGCCCGGAGGCTGCAGGTACAGGAGCGCCTAACGCATGACATCCTGGAGTGCATCAACGATACCTTGCAGCCCAAGGGGGTTGCCGTGGTCATTGAAGCGTCGCACATGTGCATGATGATGCGTGGGGTACAGAAGCAAAATTCGGTGACCACCACTTCGGGCTTTCGCGGCCAGTTTGAAAAAATTGAGACCCGAAACGAGTTTTTAAAGTTGATCAGCTCCAACCTTTCCTAAATTCTGGAACCCCCTTTTTTGTTGGGATTGGGGCATTATGTTTTACGGACCGTGGACGGCAAATAAAGACCCCGCCCACGGTTTTTTTGTGCCCATGGGCCATCGCCGGCACGCACCAACCATATGAAGAGGGTTTCCGCTTTTTTGGTGCCCGGTTTTATTTTTGGGAATTTCCATTTCTTTTTGGCACTTTTGTGGCTATGCTTCAGTAGAACACGAACAGATGACCATGACAAATCCACAAAAAGACCATAAGATCAAATACCTCCTCCTGGGCCTGCTCTTCGATGCCGTGGGAATGATTTCCTTTGTGATTCCCTGGATGGGCGAATTCTCTGATGTGGTCTGGGCACCCCTGGCCGGTTGGCTCATGACCCGAATGTACAAGGGCAAGGCGGGCCAAATTGCCGGGGTGGTCACCTTTATAGAAGAGCTGGTTCCTGGCTTGGATGTCATACCCTCCTTTACCATTATGTGGTTGTACACCTATGTGTTCAACAAATCGAAAAACAAGACGGTGGGCGCCTAGGCATCATCACCTTGAATGGCGCATTGGTTTTTTATACGTTCTTAAGTGCGACGGCCATCCCAAAGAAGAGATTTTGAAGCTATAAAAAAAGGGCACCAACTATGAAATTGGTGCCCTTTTTTATGCTAGATGGATAAACCCAGATTAAGCAATAGAATTTCCCCGCCTGAAAGGAACGGGCAGGTATTACGGCTGTAAATCCCTGCAAAATCAATCGTTGCACTGACTTTTGCTCATTCACCGTAGCGATGGCTACCCGCCCGTACCGAATGGCACATTCGGGCGGGTGCCTCAAGCGCAAAAGGCTTGATTTTATTGGGCTTTACACCCTCATCACGAAAGTCTACTGCATAATCTGGGATAAAGGGACAATTACTCCACCACCAAATTAAAGGTTTGGGCAATGTCCGTTTCGCCACGGGCATCTGCAAGGGTGCCGTCATTGGGCTTCTTGGGCTCGTGCCTAAGGGTAATGCTCAAGCTGGCAGCTCCGGCATCACCGGTTTCAAGGGAAAAGGTAAGCCCCAAGGGGTTGCCATCCCCATCGGTGTCCGTTGCAGTGACGTTGGCAATGGATCCGGTGGCGGCAAAGAAGAACTGGTGTTCGTCATCTTCTTCCCTAATTTCCAAGGTAATGTCCTCGGTGGGGGTTTCCGTTTCGTTCAACAGTTCTATACTGCCCACATAGGTGGTATTGCTGGCCAGGTTGCCGGATACCGTTATTTCGGGCTCATCGGGGCCATCCCCGTCCAGGTCCCTCACCTGCAGATTTACCGTGCTTCCGGTGGCGGTGAGGCTCACGTTCATCGTGGTGATCACCTCTTCCTCGTCCACTGCTTCGGGATTGTCGTCATCATTGTCGCATGATACAAAGAATACGCCGGCCAATAAGGCCATTGAGGCCATGGTGGCACGTCCTGTTCTGAAATCTAAGCTTACTTTTTTCATTTTTACTTGTTTTTAAAAGGGTTATTAAATGATAGTTGATGTTCGTTCTAATAATTAAAGATGATGCGCAGGCTGATGTTGCGTCCCAGATCGTCCACAAAAAAACGCTGTCTGTTCAAATAGTCCCGGTACACGGTGTCCAAGAGATTGGTGACGCCCAGCCCAACACTGATGTCGTTGGGCTGTCTTAGGCCGAATTGCATCCGGGCATCCAGGGACAGCAAGTGATAGGCCGGCGGCGGTGTATTGATGTCCAATTGCACCTCTTGTTGAAGCGATGGCGAAAAGACATTGATGTTCTCCGGAAAACGGGATTGCTCCATTACGTATTGGCTCCATACCGAAACCTGTAGGTTGTGCCAGTCCTTTTGGGTAAAGGACACGCTGTTCTCCAACTGCCCTGCGGGCATGTTGATCAGGGGCACACCGGTTTCCATGTCGTTGCCGTGTATCCAGGCGAATTTGTGGTCCGTTCTCCACTGGTCCGTCCATTGGCTGTAGAGGGAGGCATCGATGCCCACAAGCAGTGCATTTGTCTGGCGGTAAGACCACACGGGGAAGGCGCCCCGGATGGTAAATTCCGTTCCCGTGGGCTCCAGGAGCATAAAATTGTCAATGGCGTTCAGGTAGGGTGCCAGGGTATAGCCCCATTTTTCACCGCTGCGTTCCAGTGAAATTCCCAGCTTATGGGCAGATTCGCTTTGCAATCGCAGGTCGCCCAGCTCAATGCGCGCCGCAGAGTGGTGCAGTCCGTCACTGAAGAGCTCCGAGGGGTTGGGCGGCCTGTTGCCAAAGGAATAATTGAAGCGCAGCCGGTGGTTTTGGTTCAACTCCTGGTTCATCCCCACGGTAACCGATACGTTGTGATAGTCAAACACCGGGTTGGTAAGCAGTTGGGTGCCCAGGTCCTCCAGGACAATATCGGAAAAATCCTCATCGTAGTTCCGTTCTTCCCAACGGGAGGTCCGGTAGAACTTTTTGGCATCCAACCGGGTAAAATCATAGCGCAGCCCTGCGTCCAGGGCCAAAGTCCCGTTAAGGTTAAACGTTGCCACTCCGTAGGCGCCAAGATCGTACTTGTCGTAGTCCGGGATGAGTCTGCGCACCCCGGTGTCCGGATTGGCAAAATTGTTTTGGTAGCGGCCCATCAGGCCCACTTTCAGATCCAAGACCTCCTGGGCATCGAACTTAAAGTTGGAGGCAAGCGTGTGGGTGTTTAGCCTCAGGTCCAAAGAGGCCTTGTCCGCATCATCGCCCACGCGGATATCGAATTCCAAGCGGTTGTTCTGCTGAAAATCGTACTGCAGGTCCCATTTGCCCAGGCCCTTGAACCTGCGGTAGTAGCTGGCCTTCCCCAAATGGTGGGCAACAGTTTGGTTGGGGGCATTTATGGCATAGGTAAAGGGGTCTATACGGTTGGGTTGCTTGCTGTTTATGGAGTTGATCAAATCGTCCACATTTCCAATGTGCGATGCCCTTAAAATCCCTATGTCCGCCTTAAAATAGGAATAATAGGCTTCCCATCCCTGTACAAAAGTGCGCTTGCCCACATTGAGGGAAACGGCCTGTTCCCGCACCCCGGTGTTGGAAAGCACATAGTTGGGGGCATCCATAACGCCCAAATTTTTTAGGGACCCGTGTGCCTTAATGTACAGTCCTCCATCAAAGGCCTTGGTGAGCGAGGAGGTAATGCCACCGCCACGGCCGTTGGTCTGGGCATTGAGCTGGGTACTCCCAAAAAGGGTGTCCTTGTTCACAATGGGCGCGGGCGCCATGACAATGACCCCACCAATGGCATCACCGCCATATTCCAGTGCTGCGGCACCCTTTATAACGCTTACCTTGCTGTTGGCGTTCACATCTATGTTGGGGGCGTGCTCATCTCCCCACTCCATATCCTGCATTCTAACATTGTTGTTCAGCATTAAGATGCGGCTGCCCCTGAGGCCTTGGATAATGGGTTTAACGATGTTTGCCCCGGTGTTCAGGGAAGAGACACCTGTAAGGTGCTTAAGGGCATCTCCCAAACTGGCGCCACTGAACCGCTCCAAAGTGGCCGTTTCCAGGGCTTCTTCTTGGCTGCTATTGGTCTTGTGCACATGGCTTGCCCCGTGTACCTTGACCTCATCCAACGCTTCCATATGGTGCTCCAGAAAAAGGGTTTTAAACGTATCTCCCTCCATTTCCACCACAATGAATTCGGTCTTACATTCTGGGTGGGACACTTCCAGTTCCAGGACGCCGTCGCAAAGGTTCTTAAAGCGAAACTTGCCGTCTGCATCGGTCTGGGTGGTCCTGTTCTTTCCGGTAATGGCAATGGTGGCTTTGGACAAGGGCGTATTGTCATGAAAGTCCATCACCTGCCCCAAAAGAATGCCATCGCAGTCCTGGGAATGCGCTGCCAGACAGAAGGCACTAAAAAACAATGCGATATAAAGCCTCATAAAAAGGGGAATACGAAGGAAATGGTGCGGAAAGGCATCCGCAGAACTACGTTTAAATCCAAGAATTCATTAAACGAGGGCAGGCGGTGGCCTGCTCATAATGTGGGTGGTAAGGGGCAGTGGTACAAGCAAATCGTCTTGCGCCAACATCGGCTCCGTGAAGGCCACGTGCGGTACGGGCCGTATGGAGAACGGCTGTGCGGGTAGAACAACCGCCTCTTCTTCTTGCTCCAAGTAAACATTACAGACCAAGCAGGTCTCCACCTCATCCGTATCGTGATGGGTGTAGGAATGCACTGCCGTTACCTTGAACAGGAACAGGGCACTACAAAAAAGCACAGAAAAGAGGGTGCCGAATGTCTTCATTTCGGCGTAAAATTAGAGAAAGAAAAAAACTTAGTTGTTAAGAAAAGCATAAGTTATTTGAAGAGAAACCCCAGGCCCAGCTTGGCCAGCATCTTTTTTTCAAAGGCCCAGAAGAACTTAAATTGTCCAAAAAGAAAGCCAAACACCACTAGAAGTATCTGATAGAATGGAAAAATCAGCAGAAGCCGCACGATCCAATACAGGGCAGTGCCCCACCAGGCATCCGTGAAGTGCTCTGGATGAAAATTGATCAGTTCCAGAAATGGCTTGGCCACATAGACCGAGGCCGAACCTGTAATGCCAAAGACAATGAAAATAACGGCAAGTTGAAGGTTGCTGGTAATGCCCCAGCGTTCCTTTAATTTCTTCATAGCATGTTCAAAGGGTGCAAAAGTACCGTTTATGGGCGAGGTAGAAAAGAAACCGCGTTTTTCAATGGGCGGATTGTCGCTCCAAGTTACCTCATTTTGTCGCTGTGCCTGCCCAATTGTCCGCTTGGACGGAATGCTTGATATCTTGCAGACCCGGCAACGTTCCATGGGCTTGCCTCCAGGTACAAGGGTGGCAGGGGTTGTTCAGGTGCATTTTTAGGGTGATGGTAGGCGGCGCGGCCTTACCCCGATATCGCGGCACCCCTATGCGGGTTTTCGCAATTATTGTTGGCTTATCCTTGTCCTGGTTGCCGGTATGGCAACAAAGGGGGTCTTTTGTGGTACAAAAAAGACCGCCTGCAACAACAGACGGTCTTCTATGATGTGTTTTTCGTTGGCGCCGCCAAAGGGTTTGATATTCCGTGGCTTGCCTCGTAATTAAAATTCAGTTTCCTATTAATGCCTCGTGGGCTTAGCCCGGGGTAGTTTGCTTTTTTCCGGGGCAAGGTCCCGGTTGGGCTTATTTTCCAAAAAGGCCGCCCAACAAACCGCCGATGCCTCCTTTTTTGCCCCCAAGGGCCATAGCGGCCACGTCGTCCAAAATGCTTCCGTCACCGTCGGAGTCCAAAAAGCTCTCTATGAGCGATTGCTGTTGGTTGCCCGAGTTGCCACCGCCCATAAGACCTCCCAAGAGATCGCCAATGCCATTGGCATCGGAAACTTGGTTCTGTTGGGTCTGCTGTCCCAAAAAGCCCATAAGTATGGGGGCCGCCATTTTAAGGATATTGCCCACATTACCGGCGTCCACGCCCGATTTGCTGCTCAGGGCATTGGCCACCTGGGCCTTCTTGTCTCCCAACACATGGTTCAGGATACCATCCCCATCTTGCATCACCTCATCATCCACGCCACCATCAAACAACCCCCCAAGGTTGTTCAGAATGCTGCCATCGTGTTTGTTGGACAAGGCGTTCATGAGCCCTTGTGCGCCTTCGGGGCTCTGGGCATTTCGCTTCATGGCGCCCATAAGCACCGGTAGGGCCATACTGAGCACACTGCCGGCTTGATCGGTGGACTGTCCTGTTTGGCCAGCTACACCACTTATAAGTTGTTTGCCCATTGGGCTGTTCAATAAATCCATTAATCCTGCCATAATACAGTTAATTTTTAGTGTTCGTGCCGCAATATACTAAAACTCGCTACTATTTTGCGGCTAAAGATCATTTTAGCAAAGAAATAATCTGCTCCGATAGTTCCAGGCCTATTCTTTCCTGTGCTTCCCGTGTGCCCGCACCTATGTGCGGACTAAGGGATATTTGGGGATGCATCAAAATCCGTATTTCCGGTGAGGGTTCGGATTCAAAAACATCCAGCCCTGCAAAGGATATCTTTCCCGACTCCAGGGCATCTACCAAGGCCACTTCATCCAGGACGCCGCCCCTGGAGGTGTTTACAATGGCCGCACCGTCCTTCATCATCTGGAGTTCTTCCTTGGCCATGATCGGTTTTTCTTGTCCGGGGGTATGCAGGGAGATGAAGTCCGACTCCCGCAATACGGTCTCCTTTGAGCTTCCTTGGAGGGAAAATGACAGGGTACGCCCATCAAAAAAAGAAAGGGCCAACTCTTTGTGCTGCACGTCCGTGTCGTGGTAAAGGACGCGCATCCCCAGGGCCAGGGCCATTTTGGCGGTCTCCTGCCCAATTTTGCCAAAACCGATGATGCCCAGGGTCTTGCCCCTGAGTTCCGTTCCGGCACCATAGGCTTTTTTAAGTTGCTTAAACCGGGTGTCTCCCTCCAAGGGCATGGCCCTGTTGGCATCTTGCAGCTGTCTGGCCCCCGCAAAGAGGTGGGCAAATACAAGTTCTGCCACGGATTGCGCAGAGGCTCCGGGAGTGTTGATCACGTGCAGTCCCTTGCTTTGTGCATGGGCCACGTCTATATTGTCCATGCCCACGCCACCGCGGCCAATGAGCCTTAGGGAGGGGCAGGCGTCCATAAGGGCCTTGTTCACCGTGGTGGCACTGCGCACCAAAAGAACGGTGATGTTTTGTTCGTTGATGAAATGGGCCAATTGTTCCTGGGCCACCCGGGTCACGAGCACTTCAAAACCAGCGTTATTTAAAAGCGCCTCGCCCTTGGGGGAAATGCCGTCATTGGCTAAAATCTTGGTTGCGGCCATCTATCCCTTTCTTTCCATTTCGCTCATCACATCCACCAATATGCCGACACTTTCCAAAGAAAGGGCGTTGTACATACTGGCCCTGTAGCCGCCAACACTTCTATGCCCGTTGAGGCCATTGATGCCCGCCTCTGCCAAAAGGGCTTCAAAGGTATCCTTGAACCGGGGCTCTGCCAATCTAAAAGTGGCGTTCATGGTAGAGCGATCCTCCTTATTGGCAAATCCCTTGAACATCGGGTTCAGGTCTATTTCGGAATACAGAAGCTGCGCCTTTTTGGCATTCTCTTTCTCAATGGCCGCAATGCCGCCCAGGTCCTTGAGCCACTGCAGGGTGAGCATGGAGGTGTACACGGCAAAGACCGGCGGCGTGTTGAACATGCTCTCCTTTTCAATGAAGGTGCGGTAGTTGAGCATGGAGGGCACGCGCCTGGAAACCTTTCCCAATATGGCGTCTTTGACCACAACGAGCACTGTTCCGGCGGGCCCCATATTTTTCTGGGCCCCAGCGTAGATGAGATCGAATTTTGAAAAATCGAGCGTTCTAGAGAAGATATCGGAGCTCATATCGCAGACCAGCGGCGCATCAGTGGTGGGGAATTTCTTTATTTGGGTGCCAAAAATGGTGTTGTTGGAGGTAAGGTGCAGATAGTCCAACCCTTGGGGCACGGTATAGCCCTTGGGAATGTAGCTGAAGTTCTCATCCTTGGAGGATCCCACTTCGATCACTTCCCCAAAAAGCTTGGCCTCCTTAATGGCCTTATCGCTCCAGGTACCGGTGTTCAGGTAGCCCGCCTTGGTTTCCAACAGGTTGTAGGCCACCCTTAAAAATTCCATACTGGCCCCTCCTTGCAAGAACAGGGCCGTATAGCCCTTGTCCTGAAGTCCCAGGAGTTCCAGGGCAAGATTTCTGGCATTTTCCATTATGGCCACAAAGGCCGGGCTGCGGTGCGAAATTTCCAATAGGGAAAGGCCGGAGCCGTCCAGGTCCATTACGGCCTCCGAGGCCTTGAGCATAACGGATTGCGGCAAGATGCAAGGACCAGCGCTAAAATTGTGTTTTTTCATGGTGTTCACTAAAATTGAGGTGTAAAGGTGAGAAATTTAGGGCGAACCCAAAAAGGGTTGCGAAGACAATTATGCAAGCCCGTTCAACAGGAACTGCACCGTGTCCACCCCATCGGCATAATCGGTGAGGGCGGGCCACTGTGTTCTGCCAAAGGCCACGGGCTTGTCCGTTGGGGCATGGCCCACCACACATTGCAGAAGGGCACTGTCCTCGTCCAGGCGTTTCCGTAGGGCGTCACGGGAAGCGTAGGTCTCATAAAAAAGGGCCGCTATGGGAGAGGCATGCGCCGTTTCCTCTTTCAGCACCAAAAACCCATTGTCCAATATCTTGAACCCACTCATTAAATAGACCGCTTTGTTGTAATCATAGTTATTGGCGTATTTATGGTGATGAATGATATCCCGATGGCCAAACATGGCCTTGAAAAAGGGCTCAAAATCATATCCTTTGGGCACAAAGAGCTTGGAGACGCTCCTACATCCCAGGCCGTAGTACCTAAAAATATCTTCCCCAAGGGCCTGAAGCTCCTCTGGCGTTTCGGTGCCGGTAAGCACGGCCACACTGTTCCTGTTCTTACGGATCAGATGGGGTTTGTCCTTAAAATAATACTCAAAATAGCGTGCGGTATTGTTGCTCCCCGTTGCAATTACCGCGTGGAAATGGGACAGTTTTTCCTGGGTGAAGGTCACCCTACCCACCAAGGCTTCGTTCTGCTGCTCCAAAAAGGACGTGAACAGGGGCAGCAGCACTTTGTCGTTGTTGGAGAGCTTTACCAAGACCTTGTTGCCGGTGAGCAGTACGGAGAGCAGGTCATGCAGCCCCACCAGCGGAATGTTCCCCGCCATGACAATGGCTATGGTCTTGGGTTCCCCAACAGCAAGGGTATAGGAACTGCGCCAACCTAGCAGCTTTTCTGCGGTAAGTTCACGGGACCACTGCCCAAAGGCAAACCGTACTTGTTCTTCAGTGAACCAGCCATTTTCCTGTCCGGCCCGGGACACGGCCTGGTCAAAACGGGCTGCCCAAGGGTTTTCGGGAACCTTGTTTTTTGGTTCTCCGGACTTGGACTGGACATAGTGCTTCAAAAACACGCCAAGTTTAACAAAAGCTTCCGTAATAGCGTCGTGTTCCATCGTTATATTTGTAATTGGCTGTTTTTGGAATTATCTTTGTACAAAAATACAGCGGCTTTGACGCTGGGGCAAATCAAGCCTGGAAAAAGAAGAATTATGGCAATAATCATAACCGATGAGTGTATAAATTGTGGGGCCTGCGAGCCAGAATGCCCAAATACGGCAATTTATGAAGGTGCGGATGAATGGCGTTACAGTGATGGCACGTCATTGAAGGGAGATGTGGTCTTGCCCAACGGTAAAGCGGTGAACGCGGACGAGGTACAGGAACCCATCAGTGACGAAGTGTACTACATCTCGCCGGACAAGTGTACGGAATGTATGGGCTTTCACGAGGAGCCGCAATGTGCCGCCGTTTGTCCGGTGGACTGTTGTGTGCCCGATGAAGATGTGGTGGAGACCGAAGAGGAATTGCTGGGCAAACAGCGCTTCATGCATCCAGACGGCTAACCCTTGGCCCCAACCCTAGGGGCAGCGTTGTTTTTTTGGGTGATTTCCAAGACTCCAACCAGCGTAAGGCGTTGTATGTGACCGGCCCGCTGCATCCTTACATTTTACCGGTTACGGTCGTTGATTTTCAAGAGGATATCATTTTGGCAGCGATTTCCTTTAGGATCTTTGCGCAGACCATGGCGGTCATGCCGTGCACGTCCCTGGTGGGATTGTATTCCACAATATCCGCGCCCAGAACGGGAACATCAACATGTTGTAAAATGTGCAGCAGCTGCCTTATGGTGAGTCCGCCGGGTTCGTGATGGGAGACGCCGGGCGCAAAGGCCGGGTCCAGAACGTCCATGTCCACGGAGATGTATAGGGCATTGTTGAACAGGGGCAGGTTGCGCATATCCAATTGTTTCATCTGTATCACTTCCACCCCATATTTTTTGGCCTGTTCCCACTGGTGTTGGGACAAGGTCCGGATGCCCACCTGCACCAATCTCTTGGCC
The DNA here is from genome assembly GCF_047345505.1 of Maribacter aquimarinus. Classification (NCBI taxonomy): domain Bacteria; kingdom Pseudomonadati; phylum Bacteroidota; class Flavobacteriia; order Flavobacteriales; family Flavobacteriaceae; genus Maribacter; species Maribacter aquimarinus. Next base: position 113,090 of record NZ_JBLFEO010000010.1, read on the forward strand.
AGTCCTTTTTCCATGATGCGGGCAAACGGGCAGGCGTGGGAATGCCGGTCGCCCCCAAAGCTGTCATAAAGGTCGGCATGGGCGTCCAAGTGCAGCACGTCCAAGGGCCCATATTTATTGTAAAAAGCCTGTAGTACCGGGTAGGTAACACTGTGGTCTCCGCCAAGGGTAAGGAGCCGGTCATGGTTCTTAAGGGCCCGGGCCGCAATATCCTGGATCTCCATATAGTCACGCACCTTAAAATCGCCCAAATCCTGAAAACGATCGGGCCGTATCTCGGTCAGGTCCTCGGCAAAATAATTGGCCGATTCGCTTTTGTAGGCTTCCCTTATGAGGGGCGGTGCTTTTGCGGGCCCAGTTAAAAAAGATGATTTTGCATCGAACAACAGGCCTTGCAGGGCAATCTTCCCAATCATCTGAATCGCTTTAAAATGAACCTAAAGATAAGGACTTCCACGGATCTTTGTCCGCGTTGGTGGGCCGTTCCCCATATTGGTGTCCTATTGGGCACGGCGCGGGCGCCAGCAGGCGGCCGCCCCTGCGGCACCGCCCAATTTTTGGTCGCGACCATGGCGTTCAGGTAACTGAGTAAACCCTATCTTTGCGCGGAAATTACGCAAACGGCAGCCCGTGCGCCGCCCTTAACCATACGAGAATGAAAGCAGGAATTGTAGGATTGCCCAATGTGGGAAAATCGACCTTGTTCAATTGTTTGTCCAACGCCAAGGCACAAAGTGCCAATTTTCCCTTTTGCACCATTGAACCCAACATTGGCGTGGTAAACGTGCCCGATCCCAGATTGCAGGCCTTGGAGTCCTTGGTGAAACCGGAACGTGTTATACCCGCCACGGTAGAGATCGTGGACATTGCCGGCTTGGTAAAGGGGGCCAGTAAGGGAGAGGGCCTGGGCAACCAATTTTTGGGCAATATTCGCGAGACCGATGCCATTTTGCACGTGCTGCGCTGTTTTGACAACGACAACATTGTGCACGTAGATGGCAGTGTGGATCCCATAAGGGACAAGGAGACCATTGATATGGAGCTACAGCTCAAGGATTTGGAGACTGTTGAGAAAAAGCTGGAAAAAGTAAAGAGAACGGCCAAGACCGGAAACAAGGACGCGCAAAAGGAGGCCGCCGTACTGGAGCAGCTCAAGGCGGGTCTGGAGGCCGGCACTTCGGTCCGGGCCATTGCCCTGTCCCATGACGATCGTACCGAATTTGTGACGCCTTTGCAGTGCATCACGGACAAGCCCGTGATGTACGTCTGCAACGTGGACGAGGATGCCGCGGCGACGGGAAACGCCTACGTGGAGAAGGTACGGGAGGCCACGGCCCATGAAAATGCCGAAGTGGTGGTGCTGGCCGTGGGCACGGAGGCCGATATTACCGAACTGGAGACCTTTGAGGAGCGCCAAATGTTCTTGGAAGACCTGGGCCTTGAGGAACCAGGATCCGCCAAGCTGATCCGCGGGGCGTACCGGCTGCTGAACCTGGAAACCTATTTCACCGCTGGCCCAAAAGAGGTCAGGGCCTGGACCATTCCCGTTGGCGCCACGGCCCCACAGGCCGCGGGCGTGATCCATACCGATTTTGAAAAGGGCTTTATCCGGGCAGAGGTCATTGCCTTTGCCGACTATGTGCACTACGGCAGCGAGAACAAGGTAAAGGAGGCCGGTAAAATGCGGGTAGAGGGCAAGGAATATGTGGTCAAGGACGGGGATGTCATGCATTTCCGCTTCAACGTGTAGCGACATGGCCATTCCGGTGTTCCCGGTTTCCCGCGGCCTTGGCACTATCAACAAATGGGCCCGCTGCATTGTTAATTACTTTAGGCACAAGCCATTTTATATTTTTGGAAGTCGTGCTATCTTAGCTGCTATGGTCAATTAATACCCATTTATGGCAGAAAACACCAAATATACCGAAGAAAACATCCGATCGCTGGACTGGAAGGAGCACATTAGGCTCCGGCCGGGAATGTACATTGGCAAGTTGGGGGATGGGTCGTCGGCAGATGATGGCATTTACATTCTCCTGAAAGAGGTCATAGACAATTGCATAGATGAGTTTGTGATGGGCGCCGGCAAGACCATTGAGATCGTGATCAAGGACAAAACGGTAAAGGTGCGCGATTATGGTCGTGGCATTCCCCTGGGTAAATTGGTGGATGTGGTCTCCAAGATGAACACCGGCGGAAAGTATGACAGCAGGGCCTTTAAAAAATCCGTTGGGCTAAACGGGGTGGGCACCAAGGCCGTAAACGCCCTGTCCAGTTTCTTTGAGGTGGAATCTTCCCGGGAAAACCAGGTAAAGACCGCCCAGTTTGCCCAAGGGAACCTAACCCAGGTAAATGGGCCTGAGGAAACCACCAAGCGAAAGGGCACCAAGGTCACTTTTGTCCCGGACGAGGCCATTTTCAAGAATTTCAAGTACCGCAACGAGTACGTGGAGCGGATGCTCAAAAATTATGTGTACCTAAATCCCGGGCTCACCATTGTCTTCAACGGGGAAAAGTTTCATTCGGAGAACGGTCTCAAGGACCTTCTGGAAGACAACAACAACATGGAAGACCTGCTCTACCCGGTCATTCACCTAAGGGGGGAAGACATTGAGGTGGCCATTACCCATAGCAAGACCCAGTACAGCGAGGAGTACCACTCCTTTGTGAACGGACAGCACACCACCCAGGGGGGCACCCACCAATCTGCCTTCAGGGAGGCCATTGTAAAGACCGTTCGCGACTTTTATGGAAAGAACTATGAGGCATCGGACATCCGCAAGAGCATTATAAGCGCCATTAGCATCAAGGTGATGGAGCCCGTCTTTGAGAGCCAGACCAAGACCAAGCTGGGATCCACCGATATGGGCGGTTCCTTCCCCACGGTGCGCACCTATGTGAACGATTTTGTGGGGAGGTACCTGGACAACTACCTGCACAAAAATCCGGAAACGGCCGAAAAGCTGCAGCGCAAGATCGTGATGGCCGAAAAAGAGCGCAATGAACTCAGCGGCATCAGGAAATTGGCCCGTGACCGGGCAAAAAAGGCCAGCCTGCACAACAAGAAGTTGCGCGACTGCCGGGTGCACCTGGGCGATATGAAAAACGACAGGAGGCTGGAGAGCACCCTGTTCATCACCGAGGGCGACTCTGCCTCGGGGTCCATCACCAAGTCCAGGGACGTGAATACCCAGGCCGTGTTCAGCCTCAGGGGAAAACCGCTCAACTCCTACGGCATGTCCAAGAAAATCGTGTACGAGAACGAGGAATTCAACCTATTGCAGGCGGCCCTGAACATTGAGGAGTCCATGGAAGACCTCAGGTACAACAACATTGTCATTGCCACGGACGCGGATGTGGACGGGATGCACATACGGCTGTTGCTCATTACCTTCTTTTTGCAGTTCTTTCCGGAGCTGATCAAGGAAAACCACCTTTACATCCTGCAAACGCCCCTTTTCCGGGTGCGCAACAAAAAAGAGACCATTTACTGCTACAGCGATGAGGAGCGGCAGCACGCCATGAACAAATTGAGCGGCAAACCCGAAATAACCCGTTTCAAGGGCTTGGGAGAGATTTCCCCGGACGAGTTCAAACATTTCATCGGGGACGACATTCGCTTGGAGCCGGTCATGCTGGACAAGGCCATGAGCATAGAGGAACTGTTGAATTTTTATATGGGCAAGAACACCCCAGACCGCCAGGAATTCATCATAGAGAATCTAAAAGTGGAAGTGGACCTTATTGAAGAAAAACCTGCGGTGTAGCACACGGGGGCAGCGCCCAAAAGAAGAGAGCCGTGGGCAGTGGGGCAGGTTGGTACCGATAATGGCACTTCCCGGGAAATGCAAAAATAAAGGGAACCTTAACGCGCGGGCACTTCACAAGAGGTGCCGAGGAACAAAAACAACAATAACGTCTTCATGGAGGAACAGGAGGATTTGAACAAGGAGCAACAAGAAGATACCCAAGGGGGCGAGACCCCCAACAACGAAAACGGAGATGCCCTTACCCGGGTCACCGGAATGTACAAGGATTGGTTCTTGGATTATGCCTCCTACGTGATCCTGGAGCGGGCCGTACCGGCCATTGAAGACGGTTTTAAACCCGTGCAGCGGCGCATCATGCACGCCCTAAAGGAGTTGGACGACGGGCGTTACAACAAAGTGGCCAATGTGGTGGGGCACACCATGCAGTACCACCCGCACGGGGATGCCAGTATTGCCGACGCCATGGTGCAACTGGGGCAAAAAGACCTTTTGATAGACACCCAGGGCAACTGGGGCAACATCCTAACCGGAGACAGTGCGGCCGCCTCCCGTTATATTGAGGCCAGACTGTCCAAATTTGCCCTGGAAGTGGTCTTTAGCCCCAAGATCACGGAGTGGCAAATGTCCTACGACGGCCGCAAGAAAGAGCCGGTGAACCTGCCGATGAAGTTTCCCCTGCTATTGGCACAGGGCGCAGAGGGCATCGCCGTGGGCCTGAGCACCAAGATTTTGCCCCACAACTTCAATGAGCTCATCGATGCCTCCATTAAGCACCTGAAAGGGCAGCGCTTTACCCTTTTTCCCGATTTTCCCACGGCCGGCATCATCGATGTGAGCAATTATAACGACGGTTTGCGCGGGGGCAAGGTGCGCGTGCGGGCCAAGATCTCCCAGTACGACAAGAATACCTTGGTGATCAATGAAATACCCTATGGCACCAATACCTCCTCCCTCATTGACTCCATTCTCAAGGCCAATGACAAGGGGAAAATCAAAATAAAAAAAATAGAGGACAATACGGCGGCAGCGGTAGAGATCCTGGTGCACCTGCCCTCTGGCATCTCTCCGGACAAGACCATGGATGCCCTGTACGCCTTTACGGCCTGTGAGTCTTCCATATCCCCGCTGGGATGCATCATTGAGGACAACAAGCCCCTTTTTATCGGGGTCACGGAGATGTTGCGCCGCTCCACGGATGCCACGGTAAACCTTCTGGGACGGGAACTGGAAATACAGCTGGGGGAACTGGAAGAACAATGGCACTTTGCCTCCCTGGAACGCATTTTCATAGAGAACCGGATTTACCGGGACATTGAGGAAGAAGAAACCTGGGAAGGGGTGATCCAAGCCATTGACAAGGGGCTGAAACCCCACACCGGCCATTTGCGCAGGGCCGTGACCGAGGAAGACATTCTAAGGCTCACCGAAATACGGATCAAAAGGATTTCCAAGTTCGATCTGGACAAGGCACAGCAGCAACTGGAGGCCCTGCAGGAAAAAATTGCCGAGGTAAAGCACCATTTGGCCCATTTGACGGAGTTTGCCATAGACTACTTTAAAAAGCTCAAGGCCACCTACGGCAAGGGCAGGGAACGAAAATCTGAAATCAGGATCTTTGATGACATAGAGGCCACCAAGGTGGTCATTAGGAACACCAAGCTCTACGTGAACCGGGATGAGGGATTTGTGGGCACTGCCCTGAAACGGGACGAATACGTGACCGATTGCAGCGATATTGATGACATCATCGTCTTTACGGCAGACGGCAAGATGATGGTGACCAAGGTAGATGCCAAAACCTTCGTGGGCAAGGGCATTATACACGTGGCCATCTTTAAAAAGAAAGATAAGCGCACCATCTACAACATGATCTACAAGGATGGCAAAAGTGGGCCCACCCACATCAAAAGGTTCAGCGTTACCAGTATTACCCGGGACAGGCCCTATGACCTTACCCCCGGAAAGGCGGGCTCCAAGGTGCTTTATTTTTCGGCCAATCCCAACGGGGAGGCAGAGGTGGTCACCATTAACTTGAGACAGGCCGGCAGTATCAAGAAGCTGAAATGGGACATTGATTTTGCCGATGTCCTCATCAAGGGAAGGGCGTCCAAGGGCAACATCGTCACCAAATACAATGTAAAGCGCATAGAGCTCAAGGAAAAGGGCGTCTCTACCCTAAAGCCCAGGAAAATCTGGTTCGATGACGTGGTGCGCAGGTTGAACGTGGATGGCAGGGGAGAGCTATTGGGCGAGTTCAGCGGGGACGATCTCTTGCTCATCATAACCCAAAAGGGCATTGTAAAGACCATAAGCCCCGTGCTTACGGCACATTTTGACCAAGACATGATCGTGCTGGAGAAGTGGGTGCCCGAAAAGCCCATCTCCGCTGTTTATTGGGAAGGTGAGAAAGAGCGGTTTTATGTGAAGCGCTTTTTGGTGGAAAACGAGAACAAGGAAGAACTCTTTATCACGGAACACCCAAAATCTTACCTGGAGCTGGTCTCCACGGACTGGCGCCCCGTAATGGAGGTCACCTTTCCCAAACCAAGGGGAAAGGACCCCAAGGACCCTTTGGAAATCCCGCTGGAGGACTTTATCGCCGTTAAGGGCATCCGTGCCCAGGGGAACCAACTTACCCCAGAGAAGGTAAAGCAGATCAACGCGCTGGAGCCACTGCCCTATGAGCCACCCGCAAAAACCCCCACCAACGAAATGGAAGTGGTGGACGAAGAAAATGTGGAAGCCGGAGACCCCGACCAAAAAACAAGGGAAAACAAGGAAAAGGATGCCGGTGGGCCACCGGAAGCATCGGGCAAGGATGATGGGCAGACCACGTTGTTCTAAACCAGATGGTCAGATTTCCTTTATCCTTTGCCCCTTCTTGTTTAAGGGTGGCAAGGAAGCCTGATCTTTTACCATCATAAAAAGTGAACACTTTAGAGCATATCTACTTTAATGGTTATATTTAGCCAAATTTGTTGAGAATGGATTTTACCAACCCCCTGGTGTACGGCGTACCCTGTTTCATTGCCTTTATTTTATTGGAGCTCACCTATAGCAAAACCCACGGAGACGACGATCTCTATGACTGGAAAGACCTCTTTGCCAGCGGGTTCATGGGGGTGGGGAGTGCCATCATTGGGCCGTTCTTCAAGGTGGTCTTTGCCATTGTGCTCTTTAAGGCCACGTTTGAGTTCTTCAATCCCGAAGTGGATGGTGTGCGCACCCATCTCCTGGGCTACGAGTCCTTTGGTTATGCCTGGTGGGTGTTTTTGTTGTGCCAGTTGGCAGATGACTTTACCTACTATTGGTTCCATAGGGCCAATCATGAGGTCAGGGTGCTTTGGGCCGCCCATATTGTGCACCATTCCTCGGATAATTTTAATCTGGGAACGGCCATCCGAAACGGTTGGTTCACCATTCTGTACAAGCCGCTCTTCTATATGTGGATGCCGGCAGTGGGCTTTCCGCCGGAAGTGGTCATGGTATGCCTGGGCATAGAGGCCTTGTGGCAGTTTCAGTTGCATTCCGTCTATGTGCCCAAATTGGGCTGGGTAGAGAAAATTTTCAATACCCATACGATGCACCAGGTGCACCACGCCCAAAATGTGGAATATCTGGACAAAAACCATGGCGGTTTCCTCAATATTTTCGACAAGATGTTCGGCACCTGGAAGGAGTTGGACGATGATATCGACGTTAAATACGGGGTGATCCACCCTCCAAAGACCCACAACCCCATTGAAATCTTAACGCACGAGTACAGGGACATTTGGCGGGATGTAAAGAAATCGCCCAAGCTTTCCCATAAGCTCATGTACATCTTCGGTCCCCCGGGATGGAGCCATGACGGCAGCACCATGACCGTAAAGCAACAGCAACGGTTGTTTGAAGAGCAGAAAAAAATGAATCCGCAAATGGCCTTTGAACGTCCCAATTGAGTGGCGTTTCCGCATAAATTACAGTGTTCCGCTTTGCGGAAAGGATAGCTACGTTTTTTTTGATGTCCATTCCACAGGCTCCAAAAGGGTTCGGAAAGGCAAAGGAAACCACCTTCCTTCTTTATTTCATATACGTCAGGGTACAAGGGCGGACATCCACCATGGCACCAAACCCCATTACTTTTTCAGCTGTTCCCGATCGCGTCGTTGCATTAAATATTGTACTTTTAGGTGGGCATCGCCAAGAGCTTGCCCTGCCATAGGGATAAGGTGCTTTTGGCACCAAAAAAGCAGTACAAGAACTTATGGAAATCAGTAGAACCAACAATAAAACATTTCAATATGAACGCACACGAAATAGACTACCAGATCTACGGCGAGGAAATGCAATATGTGGAAATAGAGCTGGATCCCCAAGAAGCTGTGGTGGCTGAGGCCGGCAGTTTTATGATGATGGATTCCGAGATAAGGATGAACACCATTTTTGGTGACGGTTCCAATCAGGAAAAAGGGGTGCTGGGCAAATTGTTCTCGGCCGGAAAGCGCATGCTCACGGGAGAAAGCCTTTTCATGACCGCCTTTTTAAACGCGGGCCAAGGGAAAAAAAAGGTAAGTTTCGCATCGCCCTACCCGGGCAAGATCGTACCTGTGGACCTTTCTGAGACCAACGGAAAGTTCATTTGCCAAAAGGATGCGTTTCTATGCGCGGCCCAGGGGGTATCCGTGGGAGTGGAGTTCTCCAAGAAATTGGGCCGCGGACTCTTTGGCGGGGAAGGTTTTATCATGCAGAAATTGGAAGGGGACGGCCTGGCCTTTGTCCATGCGGGCGGCACCTTGGCCAAAAAGCAACTGGCGGCCGGGGAAACCCTTAAGGTGGACACCGGGTGCATCGTGGGCTTTACCCAGACCGTGGACTACGATATTGAGTTCGTGGGCGGCATAAAGAACACCATTTTTGGCGGGGAAGGGCTGTTCTTTGCCAGACTCAGGGGCCCGGGTACCGTGTATGTGCAGTCCCTGCCCTTTAGTAGGCTGGCCGGCCGTATCCTGGCATCCGTTCCCCGGGGCGGAAAGGACAAGGGCGAGGGCAGTATTCTTGGCGGGCTGGGCGATATCATTGGGGGCGATAACCGGTTCTGATCGGGTGCCCCACCACGGCCATTTACCAGATGGGGGCCTGTAACCCAAGGAACAGCTCCTATCAACAACTTATACCAAATGGATTTTAAAGAACAGGTCTCTTTTCTAAAGGCCCTTCAACAGAACAACAATAAGGAATGGATGGACGCCAACCGAAAATGGTACGTGGCCGTCCGCAACGACTTCATAACCTGGCTCGATGGCATAAATGCCCAGTTGGCCGAGCTGGATGATGGGTATTATGACACCCCGGGGAAGAAGGGCATCAATCGCATTAACAACAACCTTATGTTCCACCCCAACAAACCGGTGTACAAAGACCATTTTGGCGCGGGTTTGGACAAACGGCCCAATACGGGCGACTTCTATATTGAAATTGGGGTACAGCGCTGCATGTTCGCGGGGGGTCTCTGGCGCCCCGACCCAAAAAGGCTGCGCAGCATTCGCAATGCCATTGACTACAATGGGGAAGTGCTTAGGTATCTTGTCCCAACCCACCTTTAAAAAGCGGTTTGGCGGCCTTTATGAGGACACCAAACTGCAAAAGGCACCCAAGGGGTTCTCCAATGAGCATCCGCACATAGAACTGTTGCGCCACAAAACCTTTGCCGTGGCCACTGAATTTAAGACCGCGGAAGTGCACCAAAGGGATTTTGATCAAAAAGTGATCGCCGCTTATATGGAAATGCTGCCGTTCAGACGGTACTTGAACCAGGCCCTGACCGTGGTCTAACCATCCTACAACTGATCCGATGCGCGCAGCAGGCGCGCACTCAGGTCTGGGTCCTCCATATCCTTGTCCAACGGAAACATGGGGCGTTTTATGTGCTTGTAGTCCAAGCGCTCCAAATCTTGGTCCACGCCCCCTGGGGTCAGTGCCATGACCCAATCGCCCCGCATATCATAAAGTTCCGGTACCAGATAGCCAATTTTCACCAGCACAATGTCTGCCGCACGGGGATTGAGGTCCAGATCGGTGAAATCGGCCTCTTGGTGGTAGGGTTTGCGCTGTTGGGTTACAATGACGCTCAAGCTGCCCATTTTTACCACCACTTCCACCTTGGCATCGCGATCGCCCTCGCGTATGGCGGTCACCGTGCCTTCCAGTAGCAGGGGAGGGGCAAAGCGATGATCTACCTGTGCCCCGGCAAGGGCGGAGACTTTCCCGCCCACGCCCACCTCAAGGGCCTGGGCCACAAGTTCGGGTCCGGGAATGGAAGCGTAGATAAGGCTGGGGCCATCGTCCGACTTAAACTCGGGACGTTGCATCAGTTCGCGCAGGGTCCAGGTGACATCCCCAGCTCCCCCTGCGGTGGGGTTATCGCCCATATCACTGATCATAAAGGGCTTTTTGTCGCTTTTTAGGGCCATTTCCAAGCTCTCGTCCAAGGTGGCCACCGGGGCCACGAATTCAAAATCGTTCCGCACTGCCCAATAGGCGGCTGCCAGTTCCTCGGCCGCTTGGGTCACCTGCTCCTTGTCATCCCCAACCGCCATCACCACACCGTGGTTTCTGGCTTCATCGGCCCAAGGGTAGCCCATCCAAATGGCCGCATCGACCACCCCTTCCCGCTTTTCATACTCCGGGATCTTGGCGTAAAGGCTTTTCCCCGGCTCTATGCGGGTACTGGTCTTTTCCCCTGGCAGCAGAATGGGTACGGGAACCCAGGCCTTGTAGGCGGGTTTTCCCTTACCGCTCTCCAATCTGTCCAACAGATTGGTAATGGCCCGTGCCTTGGATTCCAGTGCATCTTCGTGCGGGGCCATGCGGTAACAGGTAATGAGGTCCGAATGTTCGGCCAAGGTTTTGGTCACATTGCCGTGCAGGTCCATGGAGGTGCTGATCATAACGTCCTTGCCCACCACTTCGCGAATGCGTTTGATCAGATCGCCCTCTGCATCTTCCAGGCCCACCACGCTCATGGCACCGTGGATGTCAAAGAAAAGACCATCGTAGGGACCGTTTTCCTCCAGCATTTTCAGGGTTTTGCCCACCATGGACTCGTAGGCTTCCCGGGTAACAATGCCGCCGGGAAGGGATTTTCCCAGAAGCGTGGGCACCCATTGCGCACGTTCACGAATGTCACTGCCCTCTTTAAAAAAGGGATAACGGCCAAAGATGGAGTCCCCGATACGGGCATGGAAGGCCGCTTCCTCCGTTTGTGCCGGGGAAAAGGTGCTGGACTCTATCCCTATGCCCGCAATGGCCACTTTGGGCAGCTTGTTTTTCTTTGTTTGGTGAGAATTACAGCCCAAGCAGAACAATAAGCAAAGAAATACGAAGGTGGAAAGTGTTTTCAAGACAGTGACATTTTAGGTTGATGGATAAATAGAAGCGCCGTTATCATTATGGCGCCTAAAGTTACCCCCAATTTTCAGATTGGAAAAAAGAAACCTGGTTTTTTCAAGGATTGATTAACTTAGTCAAAAATTAAAGTAGTATGGCAAACTACAATATAGATGCCAAGAAAGACACCACCTATGATGCCATAGTCATTGGTTCTGGCATCAGCGGGGGCTGGGCGGCCAAGGAGCTCTGTGAAAAAGGACTCAAGACATTGGTCTTGGAGCGGGGGCGCATTGTGGAGCATGTGGTAGATTACCCTACCATGAACCTGGACCCATGGGACAGTGAATTGCGTGGCGGACTTACCCCGGAGCAAAAGAAAAAGCACTATAAAAAAATGCGCTCCGGATGGATGGGAACGGATACCCTGCATTTTTGGGCAGATGATGAGGCCAACCCCTACACGGAAGAGAAACCGTTCTTGTGGTTGCGGGCCCACCAGATGGGAGGGCGCTCCATTCTTTGGGGCAAGCAGACCTACCGTTGGAGCGATCTGGATTTTGAGGCCAATGCCAAGGACGGCCATGGGGTGGACTGGCCCATACGCTACAAGGACATTGCCCCATGGTACACCTATGTGGAGAAGTTTGCCGGCATTAGCGGGGAGCCCTTGGGACTGCCGCAGTTGCCAGACAGTCACTTCTTGCCGCCAATGGAAATGAACTGTGTGGAAAAGCATATCAAGGAAAGAATAGAAAAGTCCTTCCAGGGAAGAAACATGATCATAGGCCGCTGTGCCCACCTCACGGTGCCCCATAATGGTCGGGGCCAATGCCAAAATAGGAACCGTTGCAGTCGTGGATGTCCCTTTGGTGCCTATTTCAGCAGCAATGCCGTGACCTTGCCCGCGGCCCACGCCACCGGCAACCTTACCATTAGGCCCTTCAGTATTGTACAGTCCGTCATCTATGACGATGCCAAGGGGAGGGCCACCGGGGTGCGCATCATCGATGCCGAGACCAATGAGGATATCGAATACTCCGCCAAGGTCATTTTCTGCAATGCCAGTACCTTGAGCACCACCCAGATCCTGCTCAATTCCAAATCCTCGCGCTTTGAGAATGGCTTGGGCAATGACAGCGGTGAACTGGGGCACAATTTAATGGACCATACCTACAGGGTGGGCGCCCTGGGAACGGTAAAGGGGTTTGAGGATAAATACTATAAGGGCAGAAGGCCCAATGGCATCTACATTCCCCGTTATTGGAACATTGATGAAAAAACAAGGACAGATCGCTTTCTGCGCGGATTTGGGTACCAGGGCGCCGCTGCCCGTGGCGGTAACCCGGCCAACAGTCCAGAATTTGGCGCCAATTTCAAGGATGCAATGTTAAAACCCGGACCTTGGGAATTTTTCATTACCGGATTTGCCGAATGTCTTCCCTACCATGAGAACAAGGTGCACCTGAACCACGAGGTTACGGACAAATGGGGACAGCCCACCCTGACCATCGATGCGGAGTTCAAGGAAAACGAAAAGGCCATAAACAAGCAGATACAGGAAGATGCCGTACAAATGCTGGAGACCGCTGGTCTGGAAAACGTGATGGGCTTTGACAACGAGCATTCCCCAGGATGGGGCGTGCATGAAATGGGGACGGCCCGTATGGGAAGGGACCCAAAGACCTCCGTGCTCAACGGTTTTAACCAAGTGCACGGCGCAAAGAACGTCTTTGTCACCGATGGGGCCTGCATGACCTCTTCCTCCTGTGTAAACCCCAGTTTAACGTATATGGCCATTACCGCCAGGGCTGCCAACCACGCCGTGGAAGAACTTAACAGAAGAAATATATAAGGATGATGGATAGAAGAAAAGCACTAAAACATACGGGATTATGGGTTGGGGCCGCGGTGGCCACGCCCACACTGCTATCGCTCTTGCAGTCATGCAAAAATGAAGCACGACCCGCTTGGCAACCGGAATTCTTTTCGGACCATGAGGCCATGACCATTGGGGCCTTGGTGGACACTATTCTGCCCAGGACGGATACCCCGGGAGCCCTGGACGTAAAGGTCGATGTTTTTTTGGACAAGGTATTCTCACGAACTTACGATGCCGAAGGCCAAAACCAGATCAGGCAGGAAATTGCCGCCTTTAATGAAGAGGCCCAGGAGAACTTTGGGGGCCCTTTTGCCCAACTCACCAACGGGGACCAAGCAAAAATGTTGGTAACGGCAGAAAAAAAATCGGCGACCTTCAACCCTGGAATTTGGGGGAAGACGGTGGGAGACCAAGAACCTGTTGGGTTTTATCGCTCCATAAAAGCAATGGCCATATGGGCCTATATGACTTCTGAGGAAATAGGGGAGAACGTGCTTTCCTATGACCCCATGCCCGGAAATTATGAGGGCTGTAAGCCGGTTTCCGAGGTAGGCAACAAGTGGAGCCTTTAGATAATGCACCCGTGGCGCACATAGATGGTTGGCCTTGACTTTTATGGGCCAGGCGGTTGTTGTGTTGGGCTGCCGGTCTGTCTTTAAATTGCTTTTAAAGCCTATCTTTTTGGGTAAATTGCCAAATAACCCACTCCCATTTACAAGAAACGGGATATACCTTCGTTCTAAAAAGCAGTTATCTGGGTCATGAAGCAAGCAGAAATACGGAACGTTAAGGAAGAAGTACTCTCCGACGGTTGGTACACCCTTAAAAAGTACACATTTGATTATCTAAGGGAAGACCGCTCCTGGGAGAACCAGCAACGGGAATCATATGATTGTGGTGATGGTGCCGCCATATTATTGTACCACAAGGAACGGAAAACGGTGGTCATGACCCGTCAATTTCGGATGCCCACCTATGTGAACGATAACAAGGAGGGCATGATGGTAGAGGTCTGTGCCGGACTGTTGGACGGACTGTCTCCCGAAGAATGTATAAAAAAGGAGGCTTTGGAAGAGACCGGATATGAGATCCGCGAGGTCTCTGAGGTCATGAGCGCCTACATGTGCCCGGGATCCGTAACCCAAAAACTCCACCTTTTTGTGGGGGAATATAGAGATGAAATGAAGGTCTCCGAGGGCGGAGGTGCCGTGGATGAGACCGAGAACATAGAAGTACTGGAGCTTCCGTTCAAGGAGGCCCTCTCCATGGCGCACAATGGGGCCATACGGGACGCCAAGAGCATCATGCTCTTGCAGTACGCGGCAATGCAAGGCTTGCTCTAGGGGCTATCCAACCCATATTGCCCCTAGGCTTTACTCGATTAATGGCCCACGGGCCCGTACCACTGTTCCTTCTTTGGGCAACAAATCCAAGATCTTTCTTTTCAATAAGTGTCCCGTATATGCTCAAAGAAGCGCTGCATCCGTTCTTTGACCTGGGCCGTGGGCTTTCTGTAATGATTGTTCATAAAACTGAACAGCAGCGTCTTCCCGGAACGCGTCATTAAATATCCGCTTAGGCAATAGTTGTTTCCCAAGCTCCCCGATTTGGCAAAAATGTAAGGCCCATCTTTGGAAGCATACCCATCTTTCAGGGTGCCCGAGACCCCACCGGCGGGGAAGATGCGGAACAAACGCTCCCGAGGCACTTCTTTCAGCAACTTGTCCAGTACGTGCACCATGGATTGTGGGGTGAACAGGTTGTAGCGGGAGAGCCCGGAGCCATCTACCCAACGTGGCATTTGGGGCAGGTCTCCAAGGGGGCCGTCCAGCACCCTGGTCCTGGCCAAACCGCTCTGCAAGGTATCGGTCCATACCGAGGCCGCCAAAAGGAGCAGCTGTTCCGCGATAAAATTGTCGCTATCCTGCATCAGTAAGGTATAGAGGGAATCGGCCGGGGACCCGTACAGTGTGCTTTTAGGCCCCGGCGGCATTTCTTTTGAGAGCTTCACCGGCTTGTCCAACGCCAACTGCAACATCCCGTGCACTGTCTTGTTCGTGGCCTTGAAGGGCACTTGCAAGGTATCGGTGCGTCCTGCATCATAATAAAACAGATTACGGTCTTCCAGTCGGTTAACGTCCGCCATTTCCGGGACAATACTATCGCGGAAATAGGTGGGGATCGCCCTTGGAGACCCATCTACATTGAACAGGGTGGCCAAATTGCCATAAAGCGGCAGGGCGCTGCGCTCCGGAGCGTAACGGACATCATAATCTTCCCAGGACCAACCCGGGCCAAAGCGCCCATCCTTGAAATTGCCCGTGACCCAGACCAAGTGCTCCTTTTGTTTTAGGAAGTGGAGGGCAGTACTGTCCTTCAGCGCGGTATGCAAGAAAGAGGGATCTCCGGTACCTTCAAAGTAAAGGGTGTCTTTTCGCTCTAGATACTTCAGGGCGGGAATATGTTGCGGCAAGGCCTTTAGTGCCGTGTACAGCGTAAAGATCTTGGTGTTGCTTGCCGGGGTAAAATATTTCTTGCTGTTTTTGCTGTAAAGGGTGTCTTTGCTAAGGGCATCCACAATGAGCACCCCCGTGAATTGGTGGTCATAAAAGGCCCCATTTAGACCTTTTTCCACCACCTTCACGATCTTTTTTTTGGGGGTGGCACACCCAATGGCAAGCAAGAGCAATAGAACGGAAACACCTTTTCCCATTTAATTTAACCAATTAAAAATAACATCGCAAATAATTGAAATACAGAAGGTTGAATTCAATTCAAGAATGTTAATTAACAATCCTTGGTTTTATTTAACATTTCTATTGCAATTTAGGGCGCTATTTGGTGTTAAATTTACGAAGCAACTAATTAATAAATCATCTTTTGTATGGCAAATTCTATGTTGGAGTACAGTAAGACGGTGCTAAAAAAAGTTAGTTTTGATGTACGGTTATTTAGAAAAGAGCTTAAAAAGGCCCTTTTGAACCTGCTGCCCCACGAAGTGGAGGAATTACTGGCCTGGTTGGAACGCTTCACGACCGACAAGCCGGAACTCAAACAAAGTTTACTTCTTATTAAAAATAATAAAAGGCCTTTTTAAAGGCCTTTTTTTTTTTGCGGGAAGATCTGGATGGCCCTTGGCCAAGAAGGTTCACTTTTGGGACAAGGGGCTCACGATCTTTACGTCTTGGAAGGCAATGGCGCCCCGTACCACCGCGGCAATGGTCTCCTTCAAAACTTCGGTAATATGCAGTTTCAGTTCATTTTTATGATAAATGATGCTCACTTCACGGGCCGGTGGCGGATCTTGGAAGAATTTTAGGTTTTTGCGGTGTTCTGCGTCCAGGGAGAGCGTGTTCAGATACGGCAGCAAGGTCATTCCCAGGCCCTCATCGGCCAGGTTCACCAAGGTCTCAAAACTGCCGCTCTGCAGGCTAAAATGTTCCGGATTGGCGTGCTTGGTATGGCAGAGGTTCAGAACACCTTCCCTAAAGCAGTGCCCGTCCTGTAGCAGCAAAATATCGGACACGTCCAGGTCATCGGGTCTCAGCTCTTTTTGTTGGCCCAAGCGGTGTTCTTTGGGCACATAGCCCACAAATGGCTCGTAATAGAGCGGACGTTCCTTTATAAATTCCACCTGCAAGGGGGTGGCCGCTATGGCGGCATCCAGATGACCGGCCTCCAAATTGCCAATAAGGTCCGCTGTGTTCTGTTCCTTGATGACCAGGTTTACCTTTGGATATTTTTTTATGAAGGTACGCAGGAACATGGGCAATAAGGTGGGCATGATGGTGGGAATGATGCCCAAGGTGTACGTGCCCCCGATATAGCCTTTTTCCTGATCTACGATATCCTTTATCCTGTTGGCCTCGTTTACAATGTTCTTGGCCTGTTCCACGATCTTCTTGCCCACTTCCGTGACGCTTATGGGTTTCTTGCTGCGATCAAAAATCAAAATGTCCAGTTCGTCTTCCAGTTTCTGCACCTGCATGCTCAGGGTGGGCTGGGTAACAAAGCTCTTCTCTGCCGCCAGGGTAAAATTGTGGTGCTCTGCCACGGCCAGAACGTATTGTAGTTGTGTAATGGTCATCTCTTAGTGCAATTAGGCACCAAAAATAGGAAAAGCGATCGCAATTCAGGGGAAACGGCGGAAATATTGAAAGGGGACCTTGGTGGGGTTTTGGTTTAAGCATCTGCCCATGTAACACAGGTTGCACAAGGTGGTGGCACAATTCTTATCTTTGTGAACCTAAAACCAAAGTGAATGCTGGCCTATTTTGATGTCTTTGTCGAGGCTTTTCTGGGTACCCTGGACTGGACGTGGAGATCCGTCTTGTTCCAAGTGCCTTGGTACACCAATTATTTTTGGGGCCTCATTCTCATTTCCCTGGTGGTTTGGTCATTGGAGATTGCCTTTCCCTGGCGCAAGCAGCAAAAAATCTTTAGACAGGATTTTTGGCTGGATGCCTTCTACATGTTCTTCAATTTTTTTCTTTTCGCCATCGTGGTAAACGGTGTTTATGCCCTGTTGGAAGCTGCTTTTGCCAATGTGGGCATCACCCTACAAAGTTTGGCCCTGATCAATACCAAGACCTGGCCCGTTTGGGCAGAATTGTTGCTCTTTTTTGTGGTGTTGGATTTTGTTCAGTGGTTCACCCATATTCTATTGCACAGATATCCCGTGCTCTGGGAGTTTCACAAAGTGCACCACAGCGTCAAGGAAATGGGCTTTGCCGCCCATCTCCGCTACCACTGGATGGAAAACATCCTGTACAAGCCCTTAAAGACCTTTGGGGTAATGCTCTTGGGGGGCTTTGAGCCCGAGCATGCCTACATTGTCCATTTTGCCGCCATTGCCATAGGACATCTGAACCATAGCAATATTAAGTTGGATTGGGGGCCCTTGAAATATGTGCTCAACAACCCGGTGATGCATCTGTACCACCACGCCCATGCCTTGCCAAAGGGACGGTACGGGGTAAACTTTGGCATAAGCTTAAGCCTGTGGGATTATATCTTTAACACCCATTTCGTGCCCGAGGACAGTGGCACCATTGAATTGGGATTCCCAGGGGAAGAGACCCTTCCCAAGGATTTTTTGGGTCAGCTTACCCATGGTTTCGGCAGAAAAAAGGCCCACAGGGCCAAGGGTGGCAAAAATGCAGGGCTGCCTTAAGGCCTAGGGATGTAAAACGGCGCCTTGCCCCATACGTTGCGCTCCATCCCAAGGTGGGGTGTGGTGGGTTGGAGGCAGTGCAGAACGGAAAGCGATGCCCAATGTTAAGGGAAAGGCCCCGCTTCCTTACGCTGCGGTCCGTAGCTTGTCAGGGCCACCAGACCACAAAAAACTTTTCCAAATCCCCGTTCGCTTTCAGCATCCAGACCATGGGCGCATTTTTCTTTAGCATATGGAGGTTCACTTCCAAAAGGGTTTCATAATGACCTTGCCAGGCCACGCCCAAATGTGGGTCTATGGGCCATTCCCTTTTGTGGGGCAGGTAAAAACGGGCACCCTTAAAATAGGGTCCTTTAAAATCATGGAGGCGCAACCAGTATCCTTTTATGGCGGCGTGCCGCAGGGGTCTTATGTTCGCAGGGTCTTGGCCAAAGGGCATGAAGAGCTGTGCCTTAAAGCAGGCTTCTTGCCGTATGCCCATTGGGTCACCTGCTAGGTTTTTCAGCGCGGCGATGGCTTCAGGGGAGCGTAAAAGGGGAAACTGTTGGTCCTTCATCTTTTGTACCTTGGTAAAGAACATGTCCCTCTTGTTGGGGCCCATCAACCGGTGTACGGGTTCGGAAATGGCCGTGTTCACAATATAGAATTTAAAAGTGAGCTCTACATGGACCAATTCCATGGTACTTCGCTCCCTGAGAATAAAGTCCAATTCCCCCAGGGTCTGCTTTTGCCGTCTTATGGGAAGGTTGTGCACCAAGATATCGTGGGTTTTGGATGTTTGCAGCAGCTGTCTGAACACATGTTCCATCTGGTGCCCCAGGCGTATGTTCTGTGGGATGGCTTCCGGGACAAGGCGGTGCAGTTGCACGGACGGGAACTGAAATTGGCGTAGGCCAAACTGCGTGTTTTTCCAAAGTGCCGGCGTGTTCAGAAAACCTTTGAGCTGTAACATGTGCTGGTTGGTGTCCATCATTGGGGGCAAAGGTAGGCAACAAGCTTGGTTTCCCGTTTCTTGGCTTGCGCGGTACGCCATGCTCATCCGGTTCAGGGGCAAAGGGAGAACGTTAACGTTCTCAAAAAATAACTTTGCCCCCATTTAAAATAGCTTAATTTTAGGGTATGGCTATGACAACAAGAAAAGGATTCCGCTTTGTCCCATACGAAGCACCGGAACAAACCCCATTTGAAAAACTTTTTGAAATCTTCCAGGAACTCATCACCCATACTTCGGGAGATTTTGATGAAGCGATCGATTGGCTACGGGAATTGGACAAGGAGTACGCCCTTACGGACGAAAACTATACCATTGACGATTTTATAGAGGATTTAAAGGCCAAGGGCTACATACGGGAAGAGTTTGATATTGGGGATGGTGATGAAAACCCGGATGGGGAGGAGGGCGATGGAAAAGGAAGTATCTCCATTACCGCCAAGATGGAACGCCTTATTAGGCAACGCGCCCTAGATCAAATATTTGGCAAGATCAAGCGCAGCGGAAGCGGAAACCACAAGACCGGAAAATCGGGCAGGGGAGATGAGCACACGGGAGATTTCAGGGAATACCGCTATGGAGATGGTTTGGAGAGCATCAGCATGACGGAAAGCCTCAAGAATGCCCAAATAAACCACGGCATCGGAAATTTTACCTTGGACGAAAACGACCTGGTGGTGGAAGATACCGCGCACAAGGCCCAGATGAGCACCGTGCTCATGATCGATATAAGCCACAGCATGATCCTGTACGGCGAAGACCGCATAACCCCGGCCAAAAAGGTGGCCATGGCCCTGGCCGAACTGATCGTTACCCGATATCCAAAGGACACCTTGGATATTTTGGTGTTTGGCAATGACGCCTGGCCCATACCCATTAAGGACCTGCCCTATCTAAAGGTGGGCCCCTACCACACCAACACCGTGGCCGGGCTGCAGTTGGCCATGGACATGTTAAGGCGCAAGCGCAACACCAACAAGCAGATTTTTATGATCACCGATGGCAAGCCCAGTTGTCTTCGCCTGCCGGACGGAACCTATTACAAAAATAGTGTGGGATTGGATGATTACATTGTGGAGAAATGCTACAACATGGCCCGCCAGGCACGTAAGCTGCACATCCCCATCACCACTTTTATGATCGCCCAGGATCCCTACTTAATGCAGTTTATCCGTCATTTTACCGAGGCCAATAAGGGCAAGGCCTTCTTTACGGGCCTAAAAGGCCTGGGGGAAATGATTTTTGAAGATTACGAAAACAATAGAAAAAAGAGGTTAAAATGATGCTTTCCAGGCCCCAACGGCCTTTTTGTCAGCATTTAAAAACCATTAAAAACAAAATAGATCGGCATTGAAAAAGAACAACGAAAAGCTCACATCATTGGGCACTTTAGGAGAATTAAGGGAATTTGGTTACCACAGCAAGGGCATCAAGGACGAGCTCAGGGACAATTTACGGAAAAAGATACAAAATGGGGAAGACACCTTTGTGGGGGTCTGGGGGTATGAGGACACGGTGATCCCCGAACTGGAACGTGCCATATTGAGCCGTCACAACATCAATCTCCTGGGGCTCAGGGGCCAGGCAAAGACGAGATTGGCCCGGTTGATGCTGCATCTGTTGGACGAATACGTGCCCATTGTGGCCGGTTCGGAAATAAACGACGACCCCTTTGCCCCCATGTCCCGATATGCCAAGGAACTGGTCAAGGAAAAGGGGGACGACACCCCGATTAGCTGGTTGCACAGGGAAGAGCGGTTCTATGAAAAGTTGGCCACGCCAGATGTTACCGTGGCCGATCTCATTGGCGATGTGGACCCGATAAAGGCGGCCAACCTTAAACTGTCCTATGCAGACGATCGCGTTATCCATTTTGGAATGATCCCGCGGGCCAACCGTTGCATCTTCGTCATAAACGAGCTCCCGGACCTCCAGTCCCGCATACAGGTGTCCCTTTTCAACATTTTGGAGGAGGGAGACATACAGATACGTGGGTTTAAACTGCGGCTTCCGTTGGATA
Source organism: Maribacter aquimarinus (assembly GCF_047345505.1). Taxonomy (NCBI): domain Bacteria; kingdom Pseudomonadati; phylum Bacteroidota; class Flavobacteriia; order Flavobacteriales; family Flavobacteriaceae; genus Maribacter; species Maribacter aquimarinus. The sequence continues at coordinate 134,294 of NZ_JBLFEO010000010.1, forward strand.
TTCAGTTTGTGTTCACGGCAAATCCGGAGGATTATACCAACAGGGGAAGCATAGTGACCCCGCTCAAAGATCGTATTGGTTCCCAGATATTGACCCATTATCCGGACGATCTGGACGTGGCCCGCAAGATCACCGAACAAGAGGCCCGCCTGGATCCCCGCCAAGCCAGTGCGGTCTATGTTCCGGATATGGCCAAGGACCTGTTGGAACAGATAAGCTTTGAGGCCAGAAGGAGCGAATATGTGGATGCCAAGAGCGGCGTAAGCGCACGTACCAGCATCACGGCCTTTGAGAATTTGTTGAGCACCGCAGAACGCAGGGCCCTGTTGTCCGGGGCCGAACAGACCATGGTGCGCTTGAGCGACTTTTTGGGCGTGGTGCCCGCCATAACGGGAAAGATAGAACTGGTGTACGAAGGGGAACAAGAAGGGGCGGACAGTGTGGCCGTCATGTTGATCGATGAGGCCGTAAAGATGACCTTCCCGGAATATTTTCCTAAAATAAACAAACTGGAACGCAAGGACGACAAAACCCCCTATGACGACTTGCTCCACTGGTTTTTTCAAGGGGAGGGCTTTGAGCTGCTGGACGATTTCACCGACGAGGAATACAAAAGGGCACTGGACTCCATTCCGCCACTCAATGCATTGCTAAGGGAATATCAACCAGACCATCCCGAAAAGGACACCTACTTTCTCAAGGAGTTGCTGCTTTGGGGCCTGGTATCGCACAAAAAACTGAACCGGCAGCGGTTCGCGGAAGGGGTACAGTTCAAGGACCTCTACAGCAGCTTCCTTAAAGACCTATAATTTTTGGGACGCCGTTCCTGGGAACTTATTTTGCCCTGTTTTTGCTAGTCCGGAAAAGTGGGTATTTCCTTGTTCCCATAGGGATGACTTAGGGGATGCCGGGCACTGCTCCACATCAAGATTTCCAAGAATCCACGTGTTGGTTCATTTGGTTGAAATTGTAGTCGCCAACCATTTCGGTGCGGTACTTGTAGGTCATAACGCCCAAGATCAGCAAAAGACCATAAAGCACCGCCATAACGATGGCCATAGGGACAAAGCTGGCGGGAATCAAGTGCTCTTCAAATTGGTTAACGGAAAACAATTTGTAAATGGTTTCACCAAATTTGTAAAGATAGAACGAGAATATAAAATAAAGGGCATATTCGAGGTTTCTCATTTGTGGGTCACTAAGTTCTTCTTCCTTGATCTTAAAGCACATCACATAAAGAAAAACAAAATGCACCAAGGTCATCAACGGAAAAATATAGTTGCCCACCTTAAAGAGATAGAACTTTTCGCTGTACAGCCCGTAGAAACTCAAAATGTTCAATAAGGAAAGTACAACTATGGTGCAGATGAGGGTAAATCTCCAGGGCATTAATTTTTTCAGGGAATTCATACGGTCCTATTTTAAAGAATACGGGTGGTTCACCAAAGAAACACACCAATCGGGTAATATTTCCTTATTTTTCGACATAAAACAAAATATGTTGGTGAATGGCTTTAAGTTGGTTTCTTTACGACGAATTTCGTCCTTTGGTGCAAAGCTATGATTTTTATGCAAGCGGTTGGTGGGTTGAAAGCAATTGCCAAAAAAGTAAACCTGAACCCAGATGATGTATTGGGCTTTCCCAAGAAGGGTGTTCCCCGATAAATCCTTACTCTTGGGGTGGCAGCAAGGCCAGAGCCGCAGGGATCGGTAAAACGTCGGCCCGGCGAGTGGTTTTGCAGGGATTGTAAATCGTAATGGAATTTTTTAAGGCATAATCTGGGGTACATTGAAAAAAGACGATCATCGGTACTTGATAGAGGTACAGTTCTTGGGTTTCCGCTACAGCGGATGGCAAAGACAACCGGGCCAAAGGACGGTGGAAGGGATGTTGGCCAAAACCTTGTCGTTTGTGCTGCCCCAACAGCGGTTTAAGCTCCTTGGCGCCAGCCGCACCGATGCCAAGGTATCGGCCATGGGGGCTGTGTTTCAATTGTGGTTGGAAAAGGGGCCGTTAATGGATCTGGGTGACTTTCTGAATTCCATGAACGCAAATTTGCCACCGGACATAAGATTGTTGCGGATGGAACCGGCCCCAAGGGAAATCAATCTCCTCCAAGATGCCAAGGAAAAGAACTACGTGTACCTTTTTTCCTTTGGGGAAAAGAACCACCCGTATTGCGCGCCCTTTATGGCCAACATCCTTGGGGATCTGGACCTTGGGGCCATGCAACGGGCGGCCGCTTTGTTCCAGGGCACCCATTATTTTGGCAACTATACCGCGCAACTGCAGCCCAATGCCCAGGTGATCAGGACCGTTGCGCGCTGTGAACTCTTACGGAACAACCTGCTGCACGCCAGCTTTTTCCCAGAAGACAGCTATGCGCTGCACGTGTGCGGCAAGGGATTCATGCGCTATCAAATACGGATGATGATGGGTGCCCTCATAGCCCTTGGGAAGGGCGAGTTGGGTGCAGACACCATTGTACGTTCCCTGCGCCAGGGCGAAATAGTGAAAATGGCCACCGTGGCGCCCGGCTCCGGCCTGCATTTGGAGCGCTTGGATTTTTGACCACCCCAGCCAATGGCCAGGGCCATGTTTAAGCACGGATCACGCATTGGACTTTAGTGATGAGCGTGCAAAACTGAACAAAAACAAGACTTTTGCCATTGGGGCATGGCCCTTGTCGCGGTGATTGAGCGGCAAAAGGACGCACCGATGCATTGGACGGGATTTGTAGCTGTAACAGCATTTCCTGCTAAAGGGTTCTTCCCGTTCCGTAGTGGAGCTGTGGCGTTCTGGCCCCATAAAAATCAGGCCAAAAACAGATCGGCCCTGTTTTTCCCCAAGGGGCCAAAAACTACGGTGATCCATTGTTCTTCAGAACTTATGGGTATATTTAAAAAAAAATGGGGATGGCACTGAAGAAAGAAAGCACCGCCAAAAAGAAGCGACGTATTTCCAGGGTTTACGGTAAAATGGGAAAGGCTCCCGGCACCGTCAGTTATTTGGGGAACAAAGAAATTGCCCATAGCCAGGTAGAGCTCATTGCCTATGATGCCCAAAATCACAGCAGGTCTTTTTTAACCGATCTGGACCTTATTCTCAAGGCCTCCCAAGCCAAGAATGTGGCTTGGTTAGACGTGGTGGGCATCAATGATGTGGCTTTTGTCGAGGCCCTTGGAAAAAAGTTTCATTTGAGCTCCCTGGTCTTGGAAGACGCCGTGAACACGGAACAGCGCCCCAAACTGGATGAGTACGATGATTACATCTTTGGGGTGTTCAAGATGCTGTACGTCAATGGTCAGGACACCATTGTGGCAGAGCACGTTGCCCTGGTGCTTCTTAAAGACACATTGCTGGTTTTCCAGGAGGTGGAAGACGATGTGTTCAACGGGGTGCGGGAGCGCATAGCCGCAAAAACGGGCAGGATAAGGGAACGAGGGGCAGACTACCTATTCTTTGCCCTCTTGGATGCCTTGATTGATCATTATTTCTTGGTCACGGAGCACCTTGGCCTTCAATTGGACGCCTTGGAAACTGAGGTATATGCCGATCCCACTCCAGAAGTCTCCCAAAAGATACAGGCCCTGAAGAAAGAAGTGATGCGGGTAAGACGGTGGGTGTATCCAATGAAAGAATTGGTGGCCCGGCTTTTGGTCACGGAGCATCCACTGATCACCAAGGACACCAAACTCTTTTTGCGCGATGTGCACGATCATACCGTTGAAATCAACGAAAACCTTCAGATTTACCGTGAAATGGCCATGAGCCTTATGGAAATGTACATGAGCAACATGAGCAACAAAATGAACGAAGTCATGAAGGTGCTCACCATTATGGCCACCATTTTCATTCCCTTGACCTTCATTGTGGGCGTTTATGGAATGAATTTTGACCATATGCCGGAACTGCACGCAAAAAATGGGTATTACTATGTGTGGGGCCTTATGGTGGTCATTTTTCTGGGCCTGCTCCTCTTTTTTAAAAAAAAGGGCTGGCTTTAGATGGGCACTGTCCCTTGTACCGTCTCCAAGGCATTGGGACCGCACTGGTTTTGGGACCATTCCCCATTCTTGGGCCATCCTCTTCCCTAATCGAACAACGGGGAAGAAAGATAGCGGTCCCCACGGTCGCACACAATGCTCACAATGGTTCCTTCCTGGAGTTCCTGGGCCAACCTCAGGGCAATGGTAGCGGCCCCGCCGCTGCTCATTCCGGAGAAGATGCCTTCTTCCTTGGCCAGCCTTCTGGCCATTAGTGCCGCATCCGTTTCGCTCACTTCCATGATACGATCCACTTTTTTGGCATTGAATATTTTGGGCAGATAGGCTTCCGGCCACTTCCGGATTCCCGGTATGCGCGAATTGTCCGTGGGCTGTACCCCAACGATCTGCACCTGTTCGTTTTGTTCCTTGAGGTAGGTAGAGGTGCCCATAATGGTGCCCGTAGTGCCCATGGAAGACACAAAGTGTGTGATTTTTCCTTGGGTGTCGCGCCAAATTTCCGGCCCTGTACTGGCATAATGGGCTTTCCAGTTATTGTCGTTGCCAAACTGGTCGATCATGACATACCCCTCATTTTCCACCTTGTTCGCTGCGTAGTCCCGTGCCCCCTCAATGCCAATGTCGGCCGGGGTAAGGGTAACCTTGGCCCCATAGGCCCTCATCGTCTGCACGCGTTCTTTTGTGCTGTTCTCCGGCATGACAAGCTCTATGTCCAAACCGTAGATGCCCGCGATCATGGCCAGGGCAATGCCGGTGTTGCCACTGGTGGCCTCAATGAGCTTTTGATCGCTTTTAAAGTCCCCTCGCTCCAGTCCCTTTTTGAGCATGTTCAATGCGGCCCGGTCCTTAACGCTGCCCCCCGGGTTGTGCCCCTCCAGTTTAAAGTACAGATCTACATTCTTGTTGGTGTTCAGCGTCCGGGAGCGTACCATAGGGGTGTTTCCAATAAGGTCTATGATTGAACTATGCATTGGGAAGGGTCTTTATTTTTATTTCTGGGGTATGGAATACGGTGGAGTGTGCCGGTACGGAGTCCGTGAGCCAGGCATTGCCACCAATGGTGCTGTGGGCCCCAATATGGGTGTCCCCGCCCAAGATGGTGGCGTTGGCATATATGGTCACATGATCCCCAATGGTGGGGTGGCGCTTTGTTTTTTGAAGATGCTTTGCCACATAGAGCCCGCCAAGGGTAACCCCTTGGTATATCTTTACATGGTCTTTGATCACCGCTGTTTCCCCGATCACCACACCGGTACCGTGATCAATATGAAAGGATTTTCCAATAACGGCCCCTGGATTGATGTCCACCCCGGTCTGCCTGTGCGCATACTCCGTCATTAAGCGGGGCACCAACGGGAAACCGGCCGTGTAAAGTTCGTGGGCAAGCCTGTAAATGGCAATGGCATAAAAGCCCGGATAGGCCATGTACACCTCTTCAATGGAGAGGGAGGCCGGATCACAGTTCAGGGTGGCCTCCGCATCCAAGTTAAGCCGTTCCAATATGTGGGGCAGCTTGGCCACATAGGCTTCCCATACCTTGTGGCAGGGACGTTCGCTTTGCCAGCAGGCCAGCTCCACCAAACCGTCAAAACGTTCCTTTAAAACCGTTAGGTTCCGGTCCACCGGGGTATCCATATCAAAAAGGGTGTAAAACAGGAGATCGGTAAAGGCCTCCGTATCCCTTTTTAGACGAAACCTCAGGTGGGGCTGTTTTTTGTGCTCCTTTATCCTTTCAATGATGTCTGTGGTATCCATGTATGCGCTTTATCAGGTTCCAAAATTAACCATTAATCGGCTAGTGCTTTTCCGTATGGGTTAACTTTGGCCTAAATTAACAAAAACCAGGTGTTATGTTAGCTACGGGCATTGCTAGGGAGACTTTTGAATTTCTGTCGCTCCTACGGGAGAACAACAACCGGGAATGGTTCATGGAGAACAAGGAGCTCTTTAAACGTCACGAAACGGGTTTCAAGTCCTTTATGGAAGTGTTGCGTGCCAAAATGGAGTGGCATGACCAATTGGAACGGCTCAAGGTGTTCAGGATTTACAGGGATGTGCGTTTCAGCAAGGACAAAACGCCTTATAAATCCAGTTTTTCGGGATTTATGTCCCGGGCCGGTGCAACGCGCAGAGGGGGCTATTACGTGCATGTGGAACCTGGCAATTGTTTTTTGGGCAGTGGCTTTTGGAAACCCAACAAGGCCGATACGCTTCGTGTACGAAAGGAATGGGAGCAAGATGCCGCAGCCTTGCGCCAAATCATGTCTGAAAAGGTATTTGTGCGAATCTGGGGAAAGATGTCCGGTGAGGAGGTAAAAACCGCCCCCAAGGGTTTTGACAGGGAGCACAGAAACATTGACCTGATCAAAAAAAAGCAGTTTATCTTTACACGGCATTTTTCGGATGCCCAAGTGCAACAGCCCCATTTTTTGGATGAGGTGAACGCGTCTTTTAAGGCCATAAGACCTTTTTTGGACTATATGGGCCATGTGCTCTCCACGGATGGCAACGGTACCTCACTGCTGGATTGAGGCGTTCTTTTCAAAATACTGCAATTGGTCCTGTATGCGGGTAATGGCCATGGAGGCAATGCGCTTGTTATGGGCAGAGGCGGCTCGAGAATAAAGGGCATGTTCCTGTACGGTAAAGTGCCCGATCACCATGCCCAGCACAATGTTCCTGAACCTGATGTCCCTTTGCAGTGCATTGCTTATATAGGCCAACCTTTTCTCCAAGGACAGCTGGTGAAAGGTGTTTTTTCTTCGGGCTATGTATTGCTGGAACACTTGGAGCAGCAGATCGTTCTGTAATTTTAGAATGGGCCTTAGCGTGGTGTTCTGGAAATGCTCTTCCGCTCCGGTTTGCTCCGTGGTCTTGGCCTTTGGCACCAAGGGCCTAAGGGCCAGCAATTGCTCGTTTCGCTCTTTCATCGCATCTTTTGGCCTAAAGGTAGGCATTGTCCCGGCTCTCGCGGAAACCAAGGGGCCAAGTTGCAAAGACGTTGTCAACGTTTTAATCCGTATCATCCCTAGACTTTTGTAGTGAGGGTGTACCGCGTACTCGGGACCCACAAAATCAAGACTTTTGCGATAGTGGTGTCCGCCATCATGATTGAGCCAAAGTCAGTGCAACGATCGGTTTTACAGGGATTTGCAGCCGTAGTTGAATTTTTATGGCTTCATCCGGGTTTCATGGAACAGCACCCATCTTCCATTGTGGAATTGGATCGTAAAGCCGGTTGAAATCATTAAATATCCCAGATCATCGGCGGGAATTTATCAAAATGGGAATTCACCTTCAGAATGCATCCCAACGTGGTTTGGGCAGGGTAAATAATGCTAATTTTGCCCTTAAACTGTAGCATCATGAGATTTCATACCAGAAAATTGGTGAAACCCGAAGACCTGAACGCCAACGGCACCCTTTTTGGCGGCAAGGTATTGGCCTGGATAGATGAGGAGGCCGCCCTCTACGCCATCATACAACTTGAAAATTCAAAGGTGGTGACCAAATATATATCGGAAATCAACTTTATGAGCACGGCACAGCAGGGCGATATCGTTGAAATTGGCATGGCGGTGGTTAAATTTGGAAAGACGTCCATTACCCTGAACTGTGAGGTGCGCAACAAGATGAACCACGAGACCATTGTCACGGTGGACAACATCATTATGGTGAACTTGGATGCCCAGGGAAAACCTTCGCCACACGGAAAAACCAAGGTGGAGTTCGTGAGGGACCGCTTGGCGAAGACGGCAGAGGGATGATCACTCCCAACGCAGAGAGGCTACCCTTTGGCTTGCAGGGCCCGGGACACCTCCTGAACCTCGTCCAAGACCCGGAGCAGGTTACCGCCCCAGAGCATTTCAATCTCATGCTCGGTGTACCCCCTTTTCACCAGCTCCAGGGTAACATTGAAGGTCTCTGAGGCATCTTGCCAGCCTTCAATGCCACCACCTCCATCAAAATCAGAGCTGATCCCAACGTGTTCCAGTCCAATGAGGTCCACCATATAGTCTATGTGGTCCACAAGATCGGTAACGCCAACGGCGGGTGGTGCATCCTCTTTGCCCTTGACCCGATCCCTGGCCAATTTTAGCACCTTGGGGTAGTTTACGCGAAACGCGGCCTGTTGTTCCGGGCTAAGGTCATTGTACTGCCATCTCTCGAACCAGTCGATGCCCAGGGAATCGGCAATTTTTTGGTGAACACCTTTCATATATTCGGCCCTTGCCTCGTGTTTCTCGGTGTTTAGGTAAGAACTGAAGGCCACGGTCTGCACCACCCCGCCGTTTTCTTTTATCAGCATCAATTGCTCATCATCCAGGTTTCTGCTGTGATCGCAAAGGGCGCGCGCAGAAGAATGGGAGGCAATGATGGGCGCTTTGCTCAGGGCCACCATCTGCTTCATGGCCTCTTTGGATGGGTGGGAGACATCGATCATCATGCCCAGACGGTTCATTTCCTCCACCGCTTGCCTTCCCAGTTCGCTAAGGCCGTTGTGCAGCCAGACACTGTCCCTTTCCCCGGTATTGGAATCACAGAACTGACTGTGCCCGTTGTGCGAGAGGCTTATGTAGCGGGCACCCATGGCGTGATAGCGTTCAAATTCTGACAGATCCTCCCCTATGGGATAGGCATTCTCCACTCCAATAAGGGCTACTTTCTTTCCTTTTTTAGCAATGCTCCTTACATCATCCGAAGTCAACGCCAGTTCTATGTCGTTTGGGGCAAATTCCTCGCAGAGCCTGTGGATGGCCTCAAATTTGGCCATGGCATTTTCTTTTGCCGCGGCATATCCCTTGGGCGTCAGTGAATCTTGTCCTGTGTAAACAATGAACCAAACGGCATCGAGGCCGCCCTCTTTCATCTTGGGCAGGTCCACCTGGGTGTTTAACCGTTGGGAGTAGTTTACGCTGTCCGTGAAATTGCTTACCCTAAAATCGGCATGGGTATCTACGGTAATGACCTTTTTGTGGATGGCGTGAGCCCTATCTTCCACGCTCTCCAAGGGTTTTTCTGTCTTTTCCTTACAAGAAAAAATGACAAGGGCGGTAAGCAATAGTGCAGAATATCTCATTTCAGTAACATTTATACCTACAAATAAAGGCCATTCACAACAAAAATGGAAGACTAGCAAACATATAATTGCCAAGGGTGCCCAAAAATGGGATTTTTACCATAAACGAACCAAAGAGAACAACACCCTAATCCATTACCTATGCCCTCAACAAAAAGCAAGGACCTCTTGGACCAACTTCTGGAACTGGAACAAGCCATGGACACCTTTTCCTACGAAGAGCTCAACGCTGAGGAAGCCACAAGCCTAAAAAATTCCTTTCAACGCTTCAAGAGCCGTTTGGAGAACAAGATCTTAGCCCCTGGGAACCCGTTGCCAAAAGAAGCATCTTTGGCCGGCGAAACAGGACTCAAGGCAGACCCTGGGCTGTTCATGGCGCAGATCAGCCATGAGATCAGGACACCCCTGAACGGCATCATAGGTTTTGCCAATCTCTTGATGGAAGAACAGCTCACCAGCACCCAGAGCAGCAGGGTATATGCCATACGCTCTGCCTCCTACGCCATGTTGGACATCATCAACGAGGTACTGGACTACAACAGATTGGCCTCTGGGAAAGAACCCCTGAACCGAGTGGATTTTGAGCTGAACGCGGTGGTGCAAGATGTCATTTTTCTCTGCAAGACCCTGCTCATGGAACGCGAGGTGGCCTTGAACGTGAAGATTGAAGAGGATGTGCCCAAGCATCTTATGGGCGATCCGGCCAAGCTTACCCAAGTGCTCTTGAACCTGTACGGAAACGCCATGAAATTTGTGGAGAAGGGCCATATAGACCTTAGTGTGGCGGTCAGTGCAAAGCGCCAAGGGCAGTACCATTTGCGCTTTACCCTGGAAGACACGGGCATTGGCATTTCCCCCAAGGCCCTGGAAACCATATTTCACCGTTACACACAGGCCAGCCCCGGTTCCAAGAAATATGGTGGGTCCGGATTGGGCCTTAGCATTGTAAAAAAGATCATTGAGCTCCAAAATGGAACCATCTCGGCCACCAGCACCAAGGGAAAGGGAACCACCTTTACGTTCTGCATCCCTTATGAAGCGGGCAAGCCATCTGCACAACACAGACCCTTTGATCCAACAGAAGAGGTTAAAAGTGATGCAGACGAGCTTGCCGGGACTCAGATTTTGGTGTTTGAGGACAATGAGCTGAACCAAAAATTGATTTCAGAACAACTGGAACGTTGGCGTTGCCGGGTATATGTGACCGATGATCCGGACACGGGATTTGCACATTACCAAAACTACCCCATAGACGTGGTGCTCATGGATCTTAAAATGCCCAAGATGAACGGGTTTGAAGTGGCCCGTCGCATAAGGGGCTTACGGAACAGCCAAGGGCAGGCTGCCCCCATCTTGGCTTTGAGTGCCGACTTCACGGCCAAGGACCAAAGAAGGTTCACTGATTCCGGAATCGATGATTTTTTACTAAAGCCCTATGCATCCAAGGACCTCAGGGAGAAGCTCAAAAACAACATTGGGGCGGGCGGCCTTTCCAAGAGCAGTAGGGACTTGTTGCAAACAAAAATGGTGTGCGCAGAACGGCCAAAGTTCATCAATCTCTCTGCCCTGTGGGAAGAGTGTTCCGGCAACGTGGGCGTCTTGGCAGAGTTGGTACGTTTGTTAAAACAGAATTGCTACGAATTCTTGGGCGCTGTAAAAACAAACTTGAACATGGGCAATTATGCGGACATCGCCGCTGCGGCCCATAAGGTAAAGGCCGGGCTGGACATGGCCGGGGCGGCTGCCCTAAGGGAGCACGCGCAAGCCATGGAACAGTTCGCAAAAATTGGGGCCAAGCAAAAAATATCCGAAGAGTACACGGCCTTCTTGGAGCTGTACCCCATAGTGGAGGCACAGATGGACAAGGCATTGGAAAACATAAAAAACGAAGACAATGGAAGCTAGGCACCTTTTGTTGGCGGAGGATGATGACATGCTGGCCCAATTGCTCCATTTTAAGTTGGCAAAGGAAGGTTTTGCCGTGCATCACTGTTCGGACGGCAAGCAGGTAAAGGAGCAGCTGGCCCAACAGGTTCCGGACATTATTGTCACGGACATTATGATGCCCTATTTCTCCGGTATTGAATTGGTGGATCACGTACGCAACCATATGGGACTTTCCCTGCCCATCATCATCATTTCCGCCGCCGGAAATGAAGTGAACGTTCTCAATGCCTTTGATTTGGGCGCCAATGATTTTGTGGCCAAGCCCTTTAGCCCCTCGGAGCTCTTGGTGCGCATTGCAAAAGAACTCAAGAAAGTATAAAAAGTGACCGTTTCCCCCCACTACATATTGGCTCTTCCGTGGATCGGCGCCCCTAGCATAGGGGTCGATTTGCTTTGGACGCTATCCTATGTTTTTATGGGGATGCTGTTCTTGTACTTGTTCTCCGTTTTTGTGTTCAGGACCAAATTGGCCAAGAAACAAAAACGCAACAGAAAGAAAAAGAAGGCCCTGTCGCCCATGATCGGTGCCTTTCTCTTTCATGACGCCAACGGCAGCAAAAAAGAGAAGCTGGAATACATAGACCTAAAGATACAGGTACGGGAGCTGATCAAGTGCCGTTTAGACCGGCAGGTGCTCATCTCCTTGCTCTTGGACCTGCAAAAAGACGTATCGGGCGAGGCGCGTAACGGACTCCTCAGGCTTTACCAAGATTTGGAGCTGCACAGGGACGCGTACACCAAATTGCGCAGTTGGCGCTGGGAAACCATATCCAAGGGAATTTTTGAATTGACCCAAATGGAGGTGGTAGAGGCCTATGGCCACCTTGCCCGGTTCCTGAACGATAGGCGATCGGTGATCCGGAAACAGGCAGAGTTGGCTGTTGTTGCCCTCAAGGACGAGGGCATTTGTCATTTTTTGGATACCACCCAATGCCGAATCTCCGAGTGGCAGCAGCTTAAACTGACAGAAACCCTGAAACACAAGACCCACTTTGTGCCACCGGCCTTTAGGTTGTGGCTCACCAGTCACAACAATGATGTGGTGCTGTTCTCACTGAGGCTCATAAAGCACTACCAACAGAGCGATGCCATTGCGTCCATTACGCGCTTGGTGGAGCACCGAAACCATAAAATAAAGCAAGAAGCGCTCATTTGCCTGCGTGATTTCAATGCCGTGAGTGCCGTGGCCACCCTCAAAGCCCTTTATCACAAGAATACGGAGGCCATTAAAATGTTCTTTCTGGACGCTTTTGCCCATTTGGGCACGGAAGAGGATATTCCGTTCCTAACGGAAATAGGGCAGGGCAATGCCAGCTTTACGATCAAAAACAAGGCCATAATGGCCATTAACACCATACGGCCAGAAGGGGTCTTGCCCAGTAAGGACATAGACAGTGGCCCAACCGAAAAGGAGTACGCCCATACCCGTACGGACAATACAGCGGGCAAGGAGACCACACCAACGCCCAAACCACAAAATCCCACGCCCAGCAGCACGGAAAGGGAGCCAAAGACCTCCTTGGAGAACATTCCCGTTTGGTATGACCTGGTGCAAGGGGAGGAAGCGGATGCGGTTGTTGCGCCGCAGACCGCCCCATGGCCCCATCATGTTACCGATGGCTCTTTTTTGCCGGTGGTGGTCGATAAGGAAATGGAAGATACCTCCCCATCCAAAGTCCCACAGCCCCCGGAAGAGGATGGGAAAATGGATTTGTCCTTGGCCTTTTTGCCCCTTGTGGTGGAGGAGGGTGTGGAGACCCTGCCACGGGACACCAATGAAATAAAGGTTTGTTTTGAGATGGTGGCACCTACCACGATCCTTCCAGACCCCAAAGAAAAAGATGAAAGCCCTGAACGGCCCAATATTAAAGCGATGAAAGAAGAACACACGGAGGGCGTGGCCGCGCTGCACGAACTGGAGGTGATTTTTGAGTCCCTCTCCATTGAAGTCCCTAAACATGAGACGGCTTCCGAACAGGAGATCAGTATTGACTGGAACACGGCCTTCTCCGAGCCCCAACAAGGGGAAGTGACCGCGGAAAAGGACAGGTTTGGGGGCGGGCAAAGCGGTTTGAACACCACGGAAAGCCTTTGTGGGCATGGCCCCAAATGGAACCTCAGCGCTTCTTTTTGTGATGGCGATACCATGGACAAGATGGTACTTCTGCAACATTTGGCCGAGTTGGGCGATGCCAGGGAAATTCCTTATTTGGAATCCCTCAAGGCAGGGGAGGAGTCAGTTTTGGTGCTGCAAAGGCTGGAAGAGCTCATTGAGCGTTTTTCCATCGAAAAAGAGTCGTCAGGTTTTTATCAAGTGGCCCAATTCAGGGAAGTGGACAGCGTTTTTCACGAGATACTGCAACACTGTGATGAAGAGTCCAAAATTTTGCTGGTGCAAGAAATGGGAAAGGTGGGCGATGCCAAGGAACTGCCCCTGTTGAACCAGTTGATGGCAGAGGGGTCCCAGTCCGTGGCCCACATGGCAAAGGTGGCCTACAACAACATAGTGGGAAGACTAAAGATCAGTGAAGAGACCGCAAGGGCCATTGTGCAGAAGGGCAAATCTCCCAAAGCAAGTGGCCAAAGTGCAACCAAAAAGAAAAAAGTGGGTGCTTTACAAAAGGAACCTGGTTCGGGCTTGTCCGCGGTTTCCTATGACGGCATGACCCAGTTCGATCAATTGACGCGTTACAGCTACAAACCAAAGAGTGGACAGGATGGACAGTGAATTTTTCCATATTGCCCTGGACTACATCAACATTGTGTTCTTTACGTTTACAGTGGTGCTGTTCCTTATGTTCTGTGCCATGGGCTACTTTTCCACCAGAAATTCCATACACTACCGCAACAAGAACAGTTTTGGGGACATGAGCAAACTTATGGCTTCCCCAATGGCCCCTTCCATGACCATCATTGCCCCGGCCTACAATGAAGGCCTTACCATAGTGGAGAACATAAGGTCGCTCTTGTCATTGAAATACGTGAACTACGAGGTCATGGTGGTCAACGATGGCAGCAAGGACGACACCTTGGAAAAAATGATCGAAGCCTACGACCTGGAGAAGGTCTCGCGGCCCATGGACCCCAATTGGCGATCAAAGCCCATCAGGGGAATTTACAAATCGTCCCAGAAGGCCTTTTCCAAGTTAACGGTGGTGGACAAGGAGAACGGGGGGAAATCTGATGCCCTGAACACCGGAATGGCCCTTTCCACCAACCAATATGTGGGCTGTATAGATGTGGACTGCCTATTGTTGCCAGATGCCCTACTGCACGTGGTAAAGTCGTTCTACCAGCATTCCCATAAGAAAGTGATTGCCGTGGGGGGCGTGATCAGGGTGGCCAATTCCTGCAAAATACAGGGAGGGGAACTGGAGGAGATCAGGCTTCCCAAAAACTGGCTGGCGCGTTTTCAATTACTGGAATATACGCGTTCCTTCATTTTGGGGAGAATGGCCTGGGGCCGTATAGACAGCCTGCTCATCATTTCCGGCGCCTTTGGTTTCTTTGATCGGGAGGTGGCCTTGGCCGTTGGGGGTTACGATACCAACACGGTGGGCGAGGACATGGAGATCATTTTTAAGATGAGACGGTACATGCATGACAAAAAGGAGCCCTATACCGTTGCCTACATCCCGGACCCTTTGTGCTGGACCGAGGTGCCCGAGGACGCCAAGATTCTGGTGAACCAACGCGACCGGTGGGCCCGCGGCAATCTGGAAACCCTGTTCAAGCACAAAGAGATGTTCCTGAACCCCAAATACGGGCGGTTGGGAATGCTCAGCTATCCGTACTGGTTCTTTTACGAGTGGTTGGCCCCCTTGTTGGAGTTTTTTGGTTTTTTTACGCTCGTGCTCTTCTATTTCCTGGGCATATTGAACTGGGACTTCTTTTTGGCCATTACGGTGGCCGTGTACACCTTTTCGGTCATGTTCTCCTTTTACGCCATTCTATGGGATGTCTTTTCCTATAACCAATACAGGCGCACCAAAGACCTGTTGTTGTTAATGTTCTGTGCCATCATTGAGCCGGTTACCTTTCATCCCATTGTGGTGTGGTCTGCCGTGCGGGGCAATTACAAGAAACTTTTTAAAATAAAATCCGGTTGGGGCACCCAGGTGCGCAAGGGATTTGCCAAACCAGCATAAATGGAATCGCGAGCAGATATATTGGTACCTACGGCACCCAAGCGTTTAAGGGACTACTTGCCATTGTGCATGGGTTTTTTCCTGGCCCTATTTGCCATTGGCCTGTTCCAGCAAGTCAGTTTTTATGCCCAGGGCATATTGGACCAGCTCTTTACGGCAAGTCTGTTCGCCCTGTGGCTGAACCAACTGGGATTTGCCTCCGTGACCGGGTTGGTACTGGCCTTTGTCTTTAAGTATTTTGAAAAAAGGAAGGCCGGCCAGGGTGTGGGCGTCACCAAGTTGCTCTTTGCCGTCCTGGTGGTCTTGGAGGCCATGCTCACCGCTTACTATGTTGCCCATTTGGAACCTTTTGATTTGGCATCCCCAGCCCCGAGCTTCGGCCCGTACGGAGTGTTTTTGCTGTTGGGAGCCGTACTGGTGGGTCTGGGCACGTTTTATGGCTCCCAACGGTATTTGGGAAATTTGTATCGGGTCATCAACGGAATGTATCCCGTGACCCTCATCTTGTTCAGTTTGTTCCTGGCCACCCTTTTTTCAAACAAAAGGCCCATCAACCAAAATAAGACTCAGCACATGGCACACCACTTGGGCCAGGCGGTCTTCTCGGTGGCCCCGTATTCTGGGACAGAGGAGTACCCTCTTTTGCAAGATTGGAACCTAACGGCCCCGACCGCCCATTTTGCTTTTAAGGACACCCTGCCCAACGTGACCATCATCATCGTGGAGGGCCTTGGGGCATCGGTGATGGAGGGTGCCGGACCCTACGCCAAGGTGATGCCCTTTTTGAACGGTTTAAGAAAAGAGGCCCTATACTGGCCCAACATGCTGTCCAATGCCACGATGGACGGAACGGCAGTGCCCGGCATCTTGGGATCCCTCCCTTTTGGGGAAAGTGGCTTTACCCATTTATCGCAATACGTCCACAGGAATACCCTCTACGGCATCATGGCCGCCAATGGCTACGGAACCTCCTTTGCTTACGGAGGCAATATGGGATTGCATGGCCTGGACAGATTTATAAAGGAAGAGGGCGTGGACCTGGTGCTGGACAAGCACAGGGTTACAATGGAACAGGCACAACTGCCGCCAGATGCCGCTGGCACTTCCGTGGGGTATCCTGTGGGTGCTCTTTTTGAAACGTATGGCCGAAGGGCCCTGGCAGATGCACCGGCCTTTGATGTCTTGTACAGCCGCATCCCGAACGGACCGTACGCCATTCCCCAAAAAGGGGAGTATGTGCAACGGGTGAAGCAACTATTGGCGGACAGTGCACATGGGCATGATGGGGATGCATTTGCGAAAGAGCGGCCAGAAGTATTGGCCAGCTATGTCTATTTGGACGATGCACTGCGGAAGTTCATGGACAAAGAGCGTTCTCGCAGTGGGTACGAGAACACCCTCTACCTTGTTGTGGGAGGGCGCCCAAACGTTGATTTTCCCCTGGACGGCGCACTTGGGGCCTACCGGGTTCCCCTGTTGATCCATTGTCCGTTGGTCAAAAAAGCACAAGAATTTAAAACGGTGGGCTCCCACGCGGACATTGCCCCAACCATTACCGGTGTCCTGGCCAGCAGCTTTCCCTTGGCGCTGCCCAACAAGGCGGCGTGGGTGGGCAGGGACCTTTTTCAAAAGGGGACCAAGGGCATTCCATTATGGGACGGCAAAGGTAGGATAAGGGACTTTTTGGCAGGAAGGTTTTTGTTGTCCAACGGGGAGCTTATGGAGCTGGACCAGAATCTCCTTGCTGCACCTGCCAACCGGCCGGAAAAGGAGCGGGAAATGAAAAGTAAATTGAAGGAATTTATGGCCATTAACCATTATGTGACCAAGAAGGACAAGCTCCTTCCGGCATCCATGGCCCTGGTAGAGAATGACGTATATCCCTTGACAAAGGAGCAAAGGCTTTGGGTGGAGGCTAGGTTGGCCACGGACGATTTTGACAAGGCCTACGTGCTTGCCCGTGACCTGGCCCAAGATGGCAAATGGGAGCGTGCCAAGACCCTATGCCACCATATTTTAAATTATTTGCCCAGAAATGCGGACACAGAGATACTTTTGGGCAGGATCCACGGCTGGCAAAAGGAATATGACCGTTCCATTGCCATCCTTGAAAACAGCATACAGAAGTATCCCAGGAACAAAGAGGCCTATGGGGCCCTTTTGGACACCTATTATTGGGCAGGTGCCAACGATAGGGCCGTGGGTGTTTTGGAACGGACAACGGCTTTGGGCCTTTCAGGGGGGGCGCTTACCGCAAAACTGGAGCGCTCCCTGGAACTTTCTGCCCAGGACGCCAACCCCAAGGGGAACAACACCCGGCAATGGGATGGAAATAGATTCACCATAAAAGAAGATAGATGAAGTTGTGCCCTCCATTTTTATGTGGGTTGCTCTTGCTGTTGTGCCTAAAACTAGTGGCCCAGGACAAGGAGTACTCAGGAGATCCGGACGCCTCCTTCTTGGTGGC
Source organism: Maribacter aquimarinus (assembly GCF_047345505.1). Classification (NCBI taxonomy): domain Bacteria; kingdom Pseudomonadati; phylum Bacteroidota; class Flavobacteriia; order Flavobacteriales; family Flavobacteriaceae; genus Maribacter; species Maribacter aquimarinus. The sequence continues at coordinate 151,944 of NZ_JBLFEO010000010.1, forward strand.
GCGGGACCTGGCTTTTTCAGGAAACTATGCCCAGGCACAGGACACCCTGAGACGGGTGCTGGACAAATATCCCGATTATGCGGATGTGAGGACACTGATGGCAAAGACCTACAGTTGGGAAAAACGATACGATCTGGCAAGAGGTCATTTTAACCGGGTCACCAGCCAGGAGAGACACCATAAGGAGACTTGGGTGGCAGCGATCAAGAATGAGCAATATGCCGGCAATTGGCAAATTGCGCTGGGCTTGACCAACAAGGCCCTGAACTATATGGGGCAAGATACCACCTTGCTGCGGTTGCGGGAAGCGTCCATCGCAGCCTTGGAGTCTCCCATCCAGGGTAGTGCCGCCCGTATGGAGCAACCTGCCGCCCTGGATACGGAATCGCTCACCTTGTACACGGAGGGCGAAGTGTTCGATCAACTTTTGGATCCCATGTACCTCGGGGCCCTTGAGTATAAAAAGAAGTTTAAATGGGGTACCCTGCTTCCCAGGCTCACCTACAATCGCAGATTCAACATCAATGGGGTGCAGGCAGAACTGGATGCGTATCCCCAATTCTCAAAGACCCTTAGGGGATATGTTAATGTAGGGGTTTCCCCTGCCGAGATTTTTCCACGATTTAGGGCGGGCGGTGAACTCACCGCGGCATTCCCCAAGGGAATGGAGGTTTCCCTAGGGCTTAGGCACCTGGCGTTCAGCGAAGACCGCGCCACCCTGCTAACGGGAAGTTTTGGTTTTTACAAGGGGAACTATTATACGGTCTTCCGCCCCTATCTGTTGCCCAGCGGGCAGAGGGGACCAAGCCTTTCCGGTTCTCTATTGTCCCGTAAGTACCTAAGGGACAAAAACCATTTCTTTGGCCTTAATCTGGTCTATGGTTTTGATGCAGAGGTGAACCAATTTATTGTGGATGGCACCCTCTTGGCAGAAACCCTAATGTATCTGGAGGTACAGCGTTTGCGGCTGGAGTATCAATTTACCAACAGCAAGGGCAATGAACAATACCGCCTGCATTTGGGCGCCAATAGACAGGAAATGGCCTTTGATTCCAACAACTTCTTTTTGTCCGTAACGGCCGGTATCGCCTACCAGATAAAATTTGAAGAAAGGAATGTACCGTCCCCTTAGCCCTAGAAGGCCTTGGCGGGCATTGATTTCTGCCTTGACATAGGGTTGCGTCCGGGCTACTGCACGCGCGCTTTGTTTTTACAACAAAAAATAGTGCATACACCACATTTTATTGTCCCCACTTGGGCTTATACTTACATTTATGAAAAATAAAGCCCAAGTCCAACACCAAAATTTTTTGATCATGCTTTACGATACCTACGGCGAGGAATACCTCATTTTTTTACAGGAATTGAATGAAATCCTGAGCATCAATGAACTAGCCGAATTGGATTATATGTAACCGATACATCAACACAACCCTAAATCTTTAGATATGGCCTTGCACAACAACGACAGCAACTCGTACCAAAACTTTATTCAGGACCTCAATGAGATCTTGAGCAATTTCAATATCAAGAATTTAAATTACTCTTAGTGTTTAGTGTTTATTTCAAAAGAAAGCGCCCAACGGATCGTTGGGCGCTTTTTTTTTGGCCTTTGCCAGTGGTTTCGCTTTTTTCCAATGCTTGCCAGACCCTTGGGGTGGGCAGGTTCAGTAGGGCAAAGGGGGGCTTAGCCCAGATAGGTTTTCAGCAATTTGCTTCTGGAGTTATGACGTAATTTTCTTATGGCCTTCTCCCTGATCTGGCGTACCCGTTCACGGGTAAGATCAAAGGTCTGTCCAATTTCCGCAAGGGTCATGGATTGCTGGTCGCCAATGCCATAATACAGTTTTACCACGTCTGCCTCCCTGGGCGAAAGCGTGTCCAACGCCCTGTTGATTTCCGTGTTCAAAGATTGGTGCAAGAGATCATTGTCCGGTTTGGGCGACTCTCCCGAGCGGAGCACATCGTACAGGTTGGAGTCCTCACCTTCCCTGAGCGGCGCATCCATGGAGACGTGGCGCCCTGAGTTTTTCAGGGACTGTTTTACTTCGGAAACGGTCATTTCCAATTCCTTGGCAATTTCCTCGGCAGAGGGCGGCCGTTCGTGCGCCTGCTCCAAATAGGAGAAGGTCTTTTTTATTTTGTTGATGGATCCTATTTTGTTCAATGGAAGACGCACCACCCGCGACTGTTCTGCCAAGGCCTGTAAAATGGATTGCCTGATCCACCAAACGGCATAGGAGATGAACTTGAACCCCCGGGTCTCATCGAACCTTTTGGCAGCCTTTACCAGTCCCAAATTGCCTTCATTGATCAAATCGGGGAGCTTAAGTCCTTGGTTTTGATACTGTTTGGCCACGGAGACCACGAACCTGAGGTTGGCGGTGGTCAGTTTTTCCAAAGCCACCTGATCGCCCTGTTTTATGCGCTGGGCCAGCTCTACTTCTTCATTGGCTGTGATTAAGTCTATCTTACTGATATCCTGCAGGTACTTGTCCAACGATTTCGATTCACGATTGGTTACCTGCTTGATGATCTTTAATTGCCTCATGTATATATCTGAATTTTAGGATTCGTACAAGTTCTCATTATACTTTATTTTTCGGTCTTTTCCAAAAAGAAGCCAATATTCTTATACATAAATTATGAGACATTGGGAAATTTCAGGGCTTTTTTCCTTTGGTTTAACACGCTTTTTTGTTTTTGACGCCCCTAAAACCCCCAAATGCCCTGGCGTATTTCCTTTTCTGTGGGATAAAACTTCTTTTTTGGGAACGGCGCACCCAGACACATTTCCACTTCCCGGTCATTTTTCCGCGCTTTCCTTCTCTTTTCTCGCTTGGTTTTTTTGGCGTCATTTTCCGGGCTGTGGCAAGAATAACCACCTGTGGTGGTTATGGCATCCGGAGGTCCCAGGTGGGTATGTTGCGCTATTTTTGCCGTATCCAGGGCAGGGGTTGTATTTCTATGGGCAAAGCCCTTAATTTGCCAAACCACCTTTTCCACCGCCAAAAAGGCTTGGAAATGCTAAAAAAATTGAAAATGAGCATAGTGATCATAAGGAACGATGGTAAAACTGACCTTTGGAAAGCCGCTTTGTTGCGTCAGGACAGTACCGTAAAGGTGTACGATCATCGGGAAGACCATCCAAGGGAGGCCATCACCATGGCCTTGATATGGAAACATCCCAAGGGAAGTTTGCGACCTTATCCCAACTTGAAATGTATTGCCTCTGCCGGAGCCGGTGTGGATTTTATTTTCGAGGACCCCGAGGCGCCCACCCACCTGCCCATTACCCGGGTGGTGGATCCCTACCTGGCCAGTGACATGTCCGAACATGTGTTGGCGGTTATCTTGGGAGAACTAAAACACCTTTATGCCTACAAGGCACAACAGCTGGCAGGGCACTGGCAGCCCCGTTCCTATGCACGCATCCAGGATGTGACCGTGGGCGTTATGGGCCTGGGGGAGCTGGGCGCCCTAACGGCCAAGGACCTTGCCCGTGTGGGCTTCCGGGTCTTGGGATGGTCCAGAACGCAAAAGGACATCCCAGGGGTCTCCTGTTTTCACGGCGAGGCCGGTCAACGGGAGTTTTTGTCCAAGGCCAATATGTTGGTCTGTTTGCTCCCTTTGACCCCGGAAACCACGGGCATTTTGAACCGGGAGGTCTTTGCCCGCCTGCCCAAAGGCGCTTACGTGGTCAATGTGGCCCGTGGGGGCCATTTGGTGGATGTGGATTTGCTGGAACAAATTGATGCCGGTCATCTTTCCGGGGCCTGTCTGGACGTGTACCACCAAGAGCCCCTGCCCAAAGGGCATCCTTTCTGGAAACATCCCAAAATCATGATGACCCCGCACTACGCCAGTGTATCGGACACCCATTCGGTGGTTCCCCAAATCCTTGAAAATTACCACCGTCTTTCCAGTGGTAAGGAGCTGTTGCACCAAGTGGATAAGGACAAGGGATATTGATCGGCTGTTTTCCCTGTGGGCATTTTAGCACGCTCGTGGGATGATGGCCACCAGTGGTGGGCACGCCCTTAACAACCCAAACGCAGAATTTTGGGAGGTTCATCTGGGCGTGGTGGTGTCCCGGTCTTGTACCAAAAATGGGACAAAATTCGGATTAAGGCTCGTAATTAATTGAAAATCAATTATATTACGAAAATCGATAACAATTCCATCGAACATCTAATCCCAAAGCTTTTCAAAGCGCTTGCTTACCATCCTTGTATAATGGGCAGTATGTTTTGGGTCTCGGTGCCCGAGATAATCTTGTATCAAACGAAGGTCATACCCTTTGTTGGCCAGATAAAAGCCACAAGAGTGTCTTAATGTGTGCGGATGAACATTTTCCAATTTTGCTATGTTTGAAATAACATTGACAATATAATTGATTGCCTGTCTTGTCAATGGCAGCTCCCTTTCATTTACGAACAGCCATGGCAGATTATCCTTTCTCGAATTCAGGTATCTTTTGATTGCGCGAAGTTCGTCCCCTGAAATGGGATGCTCTACGGAAAGCCCGCTCTTGAGCCTATTGACCCAAATTCTGGATTCCCTTATGTTGACATCGGATTTTTTGATTGCAATCGCTTCACTTACTCTGAGACCATGGCGGTATATCATTAAAATTAAAAGGTAGTTCCGTTTAGGGTATCTGGTTCTTTTGGAGGCTGCTAAAAGCGATTTTATTTCAGCATCACTTAAAAAGTCTTTTGGTCTTTCGTGGGCATTCGTAGTCTCTTTTTTTACACTCTTTACATTTCGCTTGTTGGTCATGATTTTTAGATTGCAGTTCTGCGCCCTGAAATATACATCGAAAAACGGAAACTCTTTACATAAGACGGTTTTTGTTAAGAGTCCTAATAAGATTCAAATACAATTAGGAACATTCCTCAATAATTCATGTTAGCATATGAATGTCAAGAAACAATAGATCGTTTATAAATATATAGTGAGGATTAAAAATTGTCTGACTCTGACCTTTAAATTTGCATTACTTGAGGAGTTCAGCCTTGAAAGAAACATTCCTGAATCTTAGTGTATCGGGAAGTTTTGAAATGGGGTTTGGACCGTTTTTTTTAAGAAAGGTAGCGGAAAAAACACCTTCAATATTATCCGCCTCCAAAACTATTATTTCCAATTGTGCTTCCTCCTCCTCGTATAGATCGAATTCACCTAGTATCACATCATCATCCATATGGAAGAAAAAACTTTCTCCGGGACTGATTACATCTTCTGCTAAAAATTTGTATAAACCTTGTTCCCCAAGTTTTTTTCAATATGCATTATTAAGCTTCCTGTTAATATGCAATCGCTGCTATATGTATACGCCTGCAAAGGTATTATGTCGTCCTCGAATTCCTGATAATACACGTATCTCGGATTAAAATCCAAAGTATCATTTATCTTTGTTGTAAGGCTGCCAATGGCTTCGGGACATGTCGATTGCTCCTTTTCAGGTTCTGTTTCGTTATCGCATGCGAACAAAGCTAAGGCAAATAAAATCAGTATATTATTTTTCATAGGGCATTTAGATTTACGAACCGAGTAAAACGGGCTGTCAAGACAGCCCGTTAATTATACTTGCTAGAAGGTTATCTTGAAATTAAGAATCTTTTTGATAATACCTTATTCCCGTTCTCGAACATTTCCAATTGATAAAGCCCTTGATCTAAATGGGATACATCCAATCTCAATTCACCTGATCCGACGAATGATTTTCCAGAGAATAATCTTTTGGCCTTTCCACCACGGAGAATATTGATAACTTTAACCTCGATATCGCTTTCGTCTAAAAAATCCGTAGCAATGAAAACTTCATTGTCAGCAGGGTTGGGATAAAGAATCATATCTCCGATCGCTGCTGTCTCTTCCTGCACTATTTCGTCAGGCGTATCCGAAGCTTTTGCCGTTGCAGACTTTTGAAATGGCCCACCAGAGGCACCATTGATATACACAGTTCTGAATACTGTTCTTGTCTGCCCATCGTTACAGGTAACCCTTAACCTATAATAAACTAGGCTCCCATTATAAGGTACTGCGAAGTCGCTTATCGAACTCCCTGTGCCGACGTTAGAATAATTGAAGCCATCATAGCTCCTTTCCCATCTATAGGTAGTGCCTGGACAGTTATTGACGTTTGCCGTTAGTGTATATCTATTATTAACATTTACGGAGCTTGGCCCGCTAATGGAAGCGGTCAGTTCTTGAAAAGGGTCATAGGCTGCAACAACTCTCGCCGCGTTTCGCAGCTGTTGAAAATTATTGCGATCCGCGGTGCCTGTGTTATCCCTTGCCTGGCTTTCCGATTTGACCGCAGGATTGGAGTAAAAGGCTTGTCTTATACCCCTGGTGTCTCTTCGGGCCAAAACACTTTTTCGATATAATTTCTGGCAAAAAAAACAATTTCTTTTATACCAAGAGTGACCTCTTGCGGTCCTACTAAGATTATCAGGAGGGTTGTTACCTCCTGGATCCCAATCGTGTCTAGCTCCTAAGTTGTGAGCTAGTTCATGTGCAAATGTAAAGCCTCCGGCATCTGCCTCTACCATAGCAAAATAACCGTCTTCAGGATCTCCAAATTCAAGTAATGAAGATACTCCAAAGGTGGTTCCGCCGCCTGTTGTAAAATTCCCGTCTGTAAGTAGTACCACTAAATCTGCATTGGCTTGGTCTCTCAAGAGTCTTATATTGGCATTATCCCTAGCTTGACCAAACACTGTTAATACATCTCTTCTATCGTTGAAGGCGAACCTTCTCGTTTCAGCTAAAGAAAACACCAAGTTGTTCGAATATAGACGACTATTCCTTAATGCAGCGTTGGTTTCGTTCATAAGCGTCACGGCCAATTGTTGTGGATTGGAAACGGCATTTGCATTATCTGTAAACAGTACGAGTACGCGTACATTACAGAGAGCGTTGTTACGTGCGGACAGCTCTGTCTGAGAAACTTTCTTAGCCGAGGATTCCTTTTTCTCCAATTTAGGAACCAAATCGGTGCCGCAGGCGGCTTCATTATCCAATTTCTTATTATTTATCTCAATAAGATAGTCATCATCCACACCATTTGATTCAATGGTGAAAACACGTTTGCCGAAGGTAATCGAACCATAGTTTTGACCTTTGCTATGGTTTAATATTAAAGTTCCTTTTGAGTTTTTCCCTTTTATCAGTTCCGCTACATATAAGTAATCACCGTTATCGTAGGATTCGATTTGTTGCGGTATGGCCAATACCTACACATAGCCCTTCTTCTTTTTCCTTTTTGGAATTTTAATAGATAAATATCCAGGACTTAAAGTATCGAATTTTTTTGCCGAAGCAAGATTTCCCAAATCCTTAAAGTCTATCCTCCGAACCTCGACGTTCATTGGATTGTTAATTCGACTTACTATTTTATTTCCAGACTTAGATGTTTTCGAAGTACTTGCCGTTAAAGGTTCCGAAAAACTGAACAAATCGGGAATTGATGACATTTCTTGTGCGCTCGTCGAGAAAGCGAAACAGATAAAAAATGAGAGTAGAATTTTTTTCATAATATGGTTTTTTATGGTTAATAATTATTTTAGATTCATCTAAATTGGTTCGCTATAAAACCGGCTGTATGGTCAATGGGCGTTAACATTCACTTACAGGTTTTTGTTCTAAATATCCTCCGACAGAGGTTTTTTTATGATGGGTATGTCATTTCGTAAGGCAAAATTTTTTTTTTGTAGTCAAAATTTTGTTAATGATTGTTAAAATTAGCAAAAAAAAGAACTTCTTACAAGTTTCTAAAGAATAATTCTATCTAATTTAACGATATGCAGGAAAAATCAACTTAACCAAAAAGAAAATCCTACTTTTCAAATATCCGATTTTCATTTTGTCTCAAGTTACAATGAAACGTATCACCAAAGTAGAACTTGCAAAACGGACATTCCGTCGTTTTCTTTTTATCTTGTAAGATAAAATTCGAATGTCCCGTATCAGCCTTTTCAAAAAAGAAGAAATTACTGCATTCGACAGCCCTCCAGTTCTGACCGAAAAGGAGAGAATGGCAATTTTCACTACTAGTGAAACGGATAACCGTAAAATACACTTCAGAAAGAAAATATCGAAAGTCGGGTTTTTGTTACAACTTGGGTACTTCAAGGCGCATAAGAAATTCTTCACGCCCGAACAATATCTTATTTCGGATCTAACCATCCCCCGAAAAAAAGATGGATAGTTTATGAAAGCCTTGGTTTTATTGATGTTCCGGGAGGTTCTAAAATAGGAAAACTGTTTTAAAAGTGGTAAATTGTAATAGCAAAAACGAA